>JALSME010000083.1 GCA_026987955.1 Sulfurospirillum sp. | reverse complement strand
GTATTGGATGATAAGATATCTGAAATAGAGAAAGAGATAAAAGGTAAAAATAGAGCAGAAAAACTTTTTGATGATTTAAAAAGTAAATTGCTAAGTTTAAAAAGTAAATTGATTAAGTAAAGTTCTATAGCCATTCAAGAACAAATTAAGGCATACTAGTAAGTCATAAGTGAGTGAGATGTGAAGTAGCTATCTTGAAGCCTTTACTAGTAAAGGTGAGAGATAGATACTTTGCAGATTGCTTACTTATGACTTATCCAAAGGACGATAAGAGAAGCATACACTTGACTTCGTTAAAAGGTTTTAAAGCTACTAGTAGCTCTTGCAACCTTTTGCCTCGCAATTGCATACTTCTCTTATCGCTAGTATGCCTTAATTTGTTCTTGGATGGCTATACATGTAGAGGTGCAACCTCTACATGTAAATTTCTAACCAAATAGATTTGAAAGAGCGTTTGGATCTTTTGTTGGTTCATTTGAGTTACTGCTACTACCACCCTCGAGCTCAACTAGCTCTATGTCCATACCAACAAGCATAGATGTCAAACGGATATTAATTCCACTTTTTCCTATTGCTTTTGATTTTTGGTCCGCAGGAAGAGTAACTATTGCCTTCTCATTTACAACTTTTACATTGGATATAATAGCAGGACTAAGTGCTCTAGAGATAAAAATCTCAGGGATGCTTGAGTATTCAATACAATCAATATTTTCACCATTGAGCTCGTTACTTACAGCATTGATTCTCATACCTTTTGTTCCTACTGTTGCACCAACGGCATCAATATTTGGATGAAGTGAAGTTAGAGCAACTTTTGCTCTTTCACCTGGAATTCTTGCACTTGAGTTTATAATAACCATTTCATCTTTGATTTCAGGTACTTCTAGAGTTAAAAGTGACTCTAGAAATTTTGGGCTTGTTCTTGAGATTTCTACATATATACCATGAGCTTTGTCAATAAAAACTTTTCTAATAACCGCTTTTACAATATCACCAACTTTAAATTTTTCACCTTTTATACGGTTTTTTCTTGGCATTACTGCACGAACTTCATCAAACTCTACATATGTTGTCTCTTCATTATCAACTCTAGTAACAGTCCCAACGATGCTGTTTCCTACCATATTTTTATATTTATCAAATATTTGATTTTCAAGCAGTCTTTGAATATGAAATTCTAACTCTCTGTGAAGTGTGGCAGCTGCAGTTCTTCCTAGATTGTCTAGTGGTAATTCATATGTAAGTTCATCTCCAACTTCGATATCAGGGTCAACTTCTTTTGCTTCACTAAGGGCTGTGTATTTGTCTTTTTCATCTTCAAGCCTCTCATCGCTATCTTCTACGACAAGTACTTTTTGAAAGAGTGTTAAAGTCTTTGTTTTTGTATCTATAACCGTCTCGTAGTCATAGTCTTCACCGTAAATTTTCTTTGCAGTTTTAGTAAGTGCCAAACAAACAGTACTCTTTACATCTTCAATTGCAAGATCTTTTTCATGAGCTATTGACTCAATAATATCTATAATTTTTTCCATAAAAATATCCTTCTTAAAATTTGCAATATAAAGTAAACAGTAGTAAATTTCAGGGATTGCTTTCGAGGAATTAAATTATACCTTAAATATACTTTTAAGAACTTGAAGTGCCTTAGTTCAATTAATACGAATTTTATTGAAACTTAGCTATACTAGTAGCTTATAAATACTGAGGAATAGTAATGGAACTTAAAATAGCAAGAAATGAGATAAACGCAAAACCAAAATTGATTACTTTGGATAAAATAGAAGATATCATAGCAAAAGAGAGTCATAAAATATTTTATTTTGACAAGGAGAATTCTCACAAAGACCTAGTAGCTTTAGTTGAGCATTTTGAAGAGAAGGACTTTAGTGTGTACCTTCGAGAAGTCAAGTATGGTCTTGGAGAAGAGGATTATATGTATGAGATTCACATTCTTTGAGGCACTGTATAAGTGAGTAAAAAAGTATATATTGAGACACTAGGGTGTGCGATGAACACCCGTGATACTGAGCATATTATTGCAGAGCTTCAAAGTAAAGATGATTATGAACTTTGTGATGATGCTAAGAGTGCAGATCTTATCATGATAAACACATGCAGCGTGAGAGAAAAACCTGTTAACAAGCTTTTCTCTGAGATAGGTGTTTTTAATAAAATTAAAAAACAGAGTGCAAAAATTGGTATCTGTGGTTGTACTGCAAGCCATTTGGGTGATGAGATATTTAAAAGAGCTCCCTCTGTAAGTTTTGTTCTTGGTGCAAGAAATGTAAGTAAAGTTTCAGAAGCAGTAAAAACAGAAAAGTTTATAGATGTTAGTATCGATTATGATGAGAGCAACTATGCATTTGATGATTTTAGGACTTCAATGTATAAGGCATATGTAAACATCTCGATTGGGTGCGATAAGAAGTGTACTTACTGCATAGTACCTCAAACTAGGGGAGATGAGATTTCGATTCCCGCTGAGCTAATAGTCCAAGAGGCAAGAAGAGCCGCTAAAAATGGTGCAAAAGAGATATTTTTACTTGGTCAAAATGTTAATAACTACGGAAGAAGATTTTCTACAAAAAGAGATAGTAAGATAGACTTTTCAGACCTTTTAAATATGATTAGCGAGATTGAAGAGGTAGAGAGGATTAGATTTACTTCTCCTCATCCACTACATATGGATGATAAGTTTTTAGAAACTTTTGCAAACAACCCAAAAGTATGCAAGTCTATGCATATGCCACTACAATCAGGCTCAACTCATATACTTGAGCAGATGAAAAGAGGCTATACAAAAGAGTGGTTTTTAAATCGTGCACTAAAGCTTCGTGAATTGGTACCAGATGTTTCTATTAGTACTGATATTATCGTGGCCTTTCCTGGTGAGAGTGATGCTGATTTTGAAGATAGTATGGATGTAATAGAGCAAGTAAAGTTTGAGCAAATTTTTGCTTTTAAATACTCTGCAAGACCACTTACAGAAGCGGCTAATTTTGAAAACCAAGTAGACAAAGAGATAGGCTCAAAAAGACTACAAAGACTACAATCAAGACAAGATGAGATACTAGATCTAATCTCATCTTCAAGAAAAGACAAGATTTATGATGTCTATTTTGAAGAGTTAAGAAATAACGGCATGGTAGCAGGAAGAAGTGATAACAATGCACTTGTCCAAGTTGAAGGCGGTGAAGAGTTGCTAGGAACTACTAGGAAGGTTTTAATCACAAACCCAAGACGCTTGGCGCTTTATGGCGAACTTGTTAAGTAAGAGGACAAAAAGAAAACTAGAGGAGATTTTGATACCTCCTGTTGCATATGTGATTTTATATTTTATATATTTTACATGCAAAAAAAGATACCATTTTGATAAGAAAAAACAAGTTAGTGATCCTGCAATCTTTGTTTTATGGCATGGAGAGATTGCTATGCTTGTTTTTGGTTATATGGATTATAGAAAATCAAAAAATATTGATGTAATAGTATCTCAACACCATGATGGAGAGATAGCAACTAGACTTCTACATCTTTTAGGTGGAGGAAGTATAAGAGGAAGCTCTACAAGGGGAGGTATGCAGGCTATAAAAGGTGCATTCAAATCTCTCAATAAAAACAGAGACATAGGTATAACTCCAGATGGTCCAAAGGGCCCTAGGCACAGTGTGGCTGATGGAGCTGCAATTATTGCTCAAAAGAAAAATATTCCTATTGTGGCTATGAATTGTATTGCATCAAAAGCATGGAGACTTACAAGCTGGGATAGATTTTCAATTCCAAAGCCATTTGCTACCTTAGATTACTATTACAGCGACCCATTCTATGTAACCAATATGAGCCTTGAAGATGCTAAAAAGAGAATTAAAGAGGAGCTGATGAGACATGCTTTCTAAGATAAAACTACTTGTTTTTGTTTTTATTATATTTGGATTAAGTGCATACTTTTTCATATCCAATCCATCCTATCAGAACTCAATACAAGCACGGGTATACTACTTTTTGGGTAATTATGATAGTGCATATGAATTGGCAAAAAAAGCATATGAACAAGACAGTTACAATAAGATGGCAAATACAGTTATGACTCAGAGTAAAATAGCGAAAAAATATGAAATATATATTAAGCAAGGCAATGAATATCTAAAAAAAATCGATAGTATTAGTGCAAAAAAAGAGTACAGTGAGGCAGATAAATTTAGGGTTAAAATGATGAGTGAAATTATGATTGAGGGTTATAAAGATTTAAAACCATCTACATTGACAGATGAATCTTTGATTGAAAACAGTAAAAAAATGCAAAAAAAGTTTATTCAGCTCTATAAGGAGCTATTTTAGGAACTAATTTTGCTATAATATAGAGTAAAATAAAATAAAACGGGCATATATGGTTATTCAGAAGTATCTTTCAAATATATTTATATCTATTGTCCAGCAAGATGGAGAGTGGATTATCCATTCTAAAGTGATTAAAAATGGAGTTTTAAAAGACAAGTTTACTAAAAATTTTGAAGCTAAAGAGCATGATTCGGTCTCTTCAAAAATGGAAGATTATCTAAATGAGCTCCAATTAGAATATAATTTTAGTTATATTGCACTTTTTCTAGATTCTATGGGACAAGGTGCTATAAACGGGACAAGCAGTATAGATTTTGAAAAACATAGTGTAGATATTAAAAGTGTTTCTCATTTTAGTATAGATAATAAATGGTCAGTATATGCTTCTTTTATAGATATAAACTGGGTAAAAAAACTTTTTTTAAAAGTGGGTCTAGACTTTATATATTCACCTTTTGTGGTTCAGTATTCACTTCTTCAAGAACGAAAATCTAAAAATAAACCAGTTTTATATATATTGAACCATCAAGATTCTGTGACGATTTCAATATATGACAGTAACTCCCTTCTTTTTGGAGCATATTTTAAAACAACAACAGATGAGAACTTAACTTCAGGAGAAGAGGATTGGGAAAATGCTGAAGAAGAGGATAGTATAGATAATCTAGTTGAGTTAGATAGTATTGAAACAGATGATTTAGAAGAGTTAGGTGAATTTGATGATCTTGATAGTGATAGCACTACATTTGATGAGGATCCACACGAAAGTGAATCTTTAGGTAATTTTGAAGATAAAAACTTGGAAGAAGAGAGTAATTTAGAGCTTTTTGGAAGAGATGTATTGGTCTATAAATATTTAACATCATCACTAAAGGAGTTTTATAATAATCCCCTGTATGGTAGTTGTTTTATCGATACTGTTGTCATTTTTGATGGATATGAGGTTAGCTCAGAGCTAATCGATATGATTGAAAATGAGCTATTTATGGAAATAGAGATGGATAAGATAGATATAACACAAGTTGTATGCAATATGGCAAAAAAAGAGGTATTGTTATGAGATTATCATTCATAGCTCCACGAAAAAAATACCTATTTAGTATGTTTACTAAGATGTGGATTATATTTATATCGTTTATATTTATCTTTTTAAATATTTTTAATTTATTTGTTATTTATAAAAATTCTGATTATATTAGTAGTACAAAAGAGCTCAATATGCAAAGAGCTATTTTAGAGAAAAATATAGATGAAACAGATGATAAAATTAGTTTTATCTTACGCCAAAAAGCAGTTGCAGAAGAGATTTATGCAAACAATACCATACTCAAAGATAGTATTAAAAACCTTTTTGATTTAGTTCCTGATCAAATTACACTTACCAAAGTTATTATGGAAAAAAATTCACTTGTTATTTATGGAATTACACCAACAAAAGATACTTATAATTTTCTTCTTAAAGCACCTTTGAAATCTATATTTCAAACTAGTAATACAATGTTTTATTTAACAAAAAATGGTTGGTATAATTTTGTTAGTATAAGTAAAACATTAGATCCCAAAGAGGAGATGTAGTGGATAAAAGTTTAGAGAAGATAGATCTTGTAAAACTATTAATCTATTTACTAGTTTTTATTGTAATTACACTATTTATGATACTTTTTGTAATAGTCCCTAGCGTAAAAGAGTATAGAGTTTCAAAATCGACATATAAAAAGGCCTTTATTCATAAGGCAAGAGTAGAGAGTATTCTTTTAGATAGAAAAAAAGAGTTAAGCAATCTTAGTAGTCAAAATAGAAGGGCAATTACATCTTTTATGCATAAATTTTCAACTGATAATTTTATTAAATATGCAGGAAAGTTTTTCAATGATGTATCTTTAGTAGAAGTATCTAAAAAGGCATATAAAGCAGAGTTTGTAGAGTATGAGCTTAAGGTTAGTACTTCATTAAAAAGTCCAAAGAACTTTTATGACTTTTTAGATGGATTGAATCGATATGAAAACATAGTCCAAGCAGATTTCCCAATCTATATGGAAGCCAATAATAGTAAAATTAGCTCTACATTCACCATCAAAGTCTATGATATAAACTCTACAAAATAGAGTATAGATAGGGTCTTATTTTAGCAGGTATTTTTTCTACTCTGCATTTTTCTTTGAACTTTTTATCCATATTGATATTAATAGCAGGGCATATGTAGATTTTATCATCTGTAAATGAGATGGCAACTTTTGACGATACAATGCAATCTTTCGTTCTTATAACTTCCTCTCTCGAGTCACTACTTAACAAAACTCCAAGTTTTTTTACTATTTTATCAATTCCTCTAATGTTAATCAAATCATCTTTTTCTCTTTTTAGGATATAAAGACTATCTTTTTGTTCTAAAATTTTTGGGAGAAGTCTTTTTTTGTCCTCTTCTAGGTAATCAAAACTTTTCTTAATTCCACCACTAAATTGTTTACAAAACAGTGAGGCAAACTCTTCTCTAATACGGTTTCTAAAGTAGTTTTTATCACTATTTGAAGAGTCTAAAAAATATTTTATTTTATTTATCTCTAAAAATTTTAAAATCTCATTTTTTTCAGTTGAAAGAAGAGGGCGAAGTGTTTTGTAGTTGTGATTTTGCTCAATTTTATCCATACCGCAAAGCTCAACTGTCCCAGCTCCTTTTGTGAGTTGCATCAAAAACCATTCAAAACGGTCATTTAGATGATGAGCAGTTATGAGGTTGTTGTATGAGTATTTAGAGATAAGTTCACCAAAAAAGTTGTATCTCTTCTGTCTCGCATTGTGCTCAAAATTACTTTTTTCAAGTTTACATGTAGAGATATAGCATCTTTTATTGAATTTTTTTGCCAAATCTTTTGCATACTGTTCCTCTTTAAAACTCTGTTCCCTTGTTTGGTAGTTTACTAAAGCAATATCAAACTCTACATGTAGAGCATGTAGGATAAAAAAAAGAGCACAACTATCACTTCCTGCGGAGAAAGCAAGTAGATTTTTACCTGTTTTAAGTTCTTTTAGAACACTAGAAGAGAGTTTTGGTAACGCTAACAAGTAGTTTATCTCCAACTAACTCTTTTACATCTGCTTTGTAGCTTTTTCCAACCTCTAGGGCTCCAACTTCACTTTCATTTACCAGTATTTCCCCATCAATTTCAGGTGCCCAAGAGAGTTTCTTGGCTCCCATAAAAAACTCACCCTCGCTACTCTCTCCTTCAATTACTATATCAATACTTTTTCCTAATTCACTGCTAAGTGACTTTTGGTGTTTATCTTTTACTATAGTTTCAATTAATTCAAGTCGAGAAGTTACAACATCTTCATTAACTTTTTCACTCATATCATATGCTGCTGTATCCTCTTCATCTGAGTAGGCAAAAAGAGATACTCTATCAAAATCAAAATCCTTTACAAACTCTAGAAGCTCCGCAAACTCTCTATCACTTTCACTTGGATGCCCTACTATAAGACCTGTTCTTAAAAAGCTATCTTTTGCATTTCTCATCATATGGAGTTGCTCAGTTATCCTTTGTTTTCCTGCTCCTCTTTTCATGCGTTTTAACATGCTGTCACTTATATGTTGAATTGGCATATCAAAGTAGTTATGAAAAGTTTTTGAGTCTATGATGGTCTCAATTAGCTCATTTGAAGTAGTTGTCGGGTAGAGGTAAAGAATTCGTGCGCTTTTAATGCCTTCTATGTTTTCAACAGCTTTAATAAGCTCTATCAATCCCTCTTTTTTGCCCAAATCTCTACCATACGAGCTACTATCTTGTGATATGAAACTGAAGTCATAAAAACCTTTTTCAACTAAGTTGGTTACCTCTTTTACAACAGACTCAACAGTTCTTGAGTGAAGTTTGCCTTTAAAGTTTGGTATAGCACAAAAGCTACAACTCTGGTTGCATCCCTCACTTAGTTTTATGTAAGCATGTGATTTCGAGCCAGTTATAACCCTTTCTTCATCATTTAGAAGGTAAGTTGCAGGGGTAAAACGGCTTTTTTTAGAGTTTATAATCTCATCAATTTTGTCATAGTCTCCCGTTCCTGTAAAAAGGTCTACTTCTTTCAGTTCTGCTTGCAACTCTTCACGGTATCGTTCAGTTAAACACCCAGTTACCACAAGTAAAGACTCTTCTTTACGAACTTCATGCAGAGAAAAGATAGTATCTAAACTCTCTTCTTTTGCAGGTCCTATAAAGCCACATGTATTGACTATAAGAACATCTGCATCTTTTGGATTGTCTATGATGCTATACTCTTTTAGTTTTCCAAGCATAACTTCTGAATCAACTAGGTTTTTGTTACAGCCAAGGCTGACCATATATAAATTTTTACTCATTTTTTTCCTAATTTATTGTTTATCCAAGATGGATTTTGTCTGCAGTCAAGAACTGCATATATCAAGATAAGATTGTTTTCTATTTTGTAATATATTGCAAATGGAAATCTTTTTGAGAGAAGTCTATAGAAACTAGATATTTTAGTATGTACTCCAGCGTAAATATGTAGCGATTCAATATCCGAAAAGATAGTATCTAAAAAAAAATTTCCAAGGTTTTCTTTCTGTGATTCATAAAAAAACATGCCATTCTCTATATCTTGTACTGCTTCATTTAGAATTTTTATCTTCATTTATTTAGTTTGGCCTGTAGCTTTTTTTTGATTGTATTCAAATCACTAAAATTTGAGCTATTTTCTCTCTTTTTTAAAATATCAGTATGCCATTGTGGCGTAAAACCATTGGCACTAGCTTGTTTAGTCATATCATCCCATAACTCTTCTAGAACGATAAATTTATCAGAAAGATTTAATTGATCTAATTTTAAAGCTGATTGCATATATTGTCCTTTAATTTAATTATCACAGTAATAATTATATCCAAATATTGTCTATAAGTCTTGTTTTACCAACTTTTGTAGCAACTAAGATGATAGAGTTTTTTAACTCTATATTTTCTATTTTATTGAACTTTCTATCTACAGCCTCTATATACTCTACATGTAGAGGAGCTAAAATTTCTCTCATAGTAACTTTTATATACTCTGTTTCTAACTCGCCTCGCATGATTTCTTGTGATGCTATCTTTAAAGATTTGGAAAGTTTTAGTGCTTCTTTTTTTTCTTTGTCATCAAGATAAGTATTGCGACTGCTAAGTGCTAACCCGTACTCATCTCTGACTATCTCACATGGCACTATGTTTGTATCTAAAAACAGAGTTTTAACCATGTTTTGTATGAGAAAAAGTTGTTGGGCATCTTTTTTTCCAAAGTAGGCATTGGTAGGTTTTGTAAGGTTTAAAAGTTTTAGAACGACTTGTAAAACACCATCAAAGTGTTTTGGTCTTTGGTAGCCTTCAAGTATGTAGCTTTGCTTCATTGGAGCCAAGATATTTGGCTCATCCTTAAAGTAAATCTCGTCTTTTGTTGGCATAAAAAGCACATCTACACCAGCCAATTCACAGATTTTTACATCTGCTTCATATCTGTTTGGATAGCTCTCAAAATCTTCGCCTGCTAGAAACTGTGTCGGATTTACAAAAATAGAGACTATAGTTTTTTCATTGTTTTTTAATGCTTCTTTGATTAGAGATATATGTCCATGATGCAGTGCTCCCATAGTTGGTACAAACCCAACACTGCATGTAAATGATTTTCTATAGTCTATAAGTTCTTTTGTTGTTTTTAATATTTTCATCTTAAGCCAATTTATTGTAGAATAAGAACTTATTATAGCAAAGTAGAGGTTAAAATTGGATAATTACGAATACACAGAGCTTTTAAAAAAACTAGCAACTAAGATAGACAATATCGCACAGATTATAAAACCAGACTCTATTAAAGAGAGATTAAGAGAGATTGAAAAGATTGAACAAAACCCAGATTTTTGGAGTGATGCAAAAAAAGCAGCAGTTATTGCAAAAGAGAAAACTAAAGCAAACTCAATTTTATCAAGATATGAAAAAGCAAAAACGGCACTAGAAGATACAAATGATATCTATGAAATGGCACTTGAAGAGGGTGATGAAGAGACATTGAGTGAAACAATTGCAGAGGCTTCAAGTTTGGAAACTTTAGTTAGCGACTTGGAAGTTGCTATGATGCTAAGTGGTGAAGAGGATAGTAGCAATGCAATTATAAGCATCCACCCAGGAGCTGGTGGAACAGAGAGCCAAGATTGGGCTAGTATGCTATATAGGATGTATCTTAGATGGGCAGAGAGAAAGGGTTTCAAAGTTGAAACTTTGGACTTTCAAGAGGGTGACGAAGCTGGTCTTAAAGATGTCAGTTTTGTAATTCGTGGACTAAATGCATATGGTTACTTAAAAGTAGAAAATGGCATACATAGACTTGTAAGAATCTCACCGTTTGACTCCAATGCAAAAAGACATACCTCGTTTAGCTCAGTGATGGTTAGTCCTGAAGTTGATGATGATATTGACATTGAAATTGAAGATAAAGATATAAGAATTGACACATATAGAGCGAGTGGAGCAGGTGGACAGCATGTCAACAAAACAGACTCAGCAATAAGAATTACACATATAGAAACTGGTGTAGTTGTACAGTGTCAAAATGACAGAAGTCAGCATAAAAACAAAGCAAATGCTCTAAAGATGTTAAAATCTCGTCTTTATGAGTTAGAACTAGAAAAACAACAAGCGGAAAAAGCTGGAATAGAGAAGAGTGAGATAGGCTGGGGACATCAAATAAGAAGTTATGTTATGGCCCCATATCAGCAGGTTAAAGATACAAGAAGCAATATAGCTTACTCAAATGTAAGTGCTATTCTTGATGGTGACATCTCAAAAATGATAGAAGATGTTTTGATTGCACAACAGAAATAAAATAATATAGGGATAGTAAATATGACAAATGATGCCATTTTAAAGCAATTGGACTACACAGTAACACAAAGTGCACTAGCACAAGTTAAAAAAGTAAAGAACAATACAAACGGTTTTGATTATGTTGAAAAACACCTTATAGCACTGCATGACCAGCTAAAGGCTCACCTTTCATATGTTGCACTTTCTAGCAACAAAGACTTTTTTAAGATAAAAAACGAGGCTAAAGGTGATGAGATGATAAAAGAAGTCAATGAAATTATCACTCGTTGGTCTGAAAAATTTAAAATCAAGATTGAAAAAGTTGATGGGAAAGAGACATATTATGTAAAAGGTTATACTAAATCTTAGTACTTAAGCTCTACATGTAGAGCTTAAATTTTAGGATATATTTTAATCTCTTTTACCTCAAAAAGGTCCTGTATCTTTTTGACAAATGGGTCATTGAGTATCTCTTTGACCTCTAACTCTTTTTTGTCTTTGGTGATATGTCCGCTGATGCAGCTCT
>JALSME010000082.1 GCA_026987955.1 Sulfurospirillum sp. | reverse complement strand
TCATAATGAGGCCTCTTGATATTGTGGGTGTTTTTACTGTGTAGTGGTTTCATAATGAGACCACTGCACAGTAAGAACACCCACAAAAGCTTAGTTTTGGGTGAGATTTGAAATATAAAATTTGAAGTACTAACTTGTTAATTCGAAAACTTTTATCTTTTAAAGATTGCCCAAAACTAAGCTTCCCTACGGGTATCAAGAGGTTTCGCATATACTTCGTTAATTGTTCTTGAACTAACCAGTTAGTCCTGCGATCAATTGCCTTGTCTATACAAAACCTCTTGATATTGTGGGTGTTTTTACTGTGTAGTGGTCTCATAATTCAAAACCTCTTTTAAAAATATTTCCAAGTCTTGTTTTGTAGCTCCTGCAAATGAGTTTTCTAAGAATTTATTGATACCTTTTTTGTTGTGCTCTATGATGGGAACTATTTTTATGCCTGTTGTTTCACTCATAAATCTTGACTCATCTCCCTCTTCATATGCATGAAGTAAAATTGAGCGTGAAAAGTTATTGAGGATATGATAATAAATATGCAAAAATTCTAATTCATTTACCTCTAGACCATAAAAGTGAGTTACAATCTTCCACTCGTGTGATGCAATTGGACGAACATTCTCAATTCTAATTCGTATCCCTATTTCCTCTTTAATCTCCCTTTTTAGTGCCTCAAGTAAACTTTCTCCATGCTCCATGCCCCCACCTGGAAACCCCACGCGTCCGTCCCATCTATCTATCATAATAACTGCTGGGCATCTTGTATGTTTTATATCATCTTTAAAATACTTCCATGGTGCTATATCTTTTACATATATGGCCAAAAAAACTGCATTATTTTTATTTGGATTAATTTGACCAAATTGTATGCGTTTTATCTCCATATCATTCTATCCAGCCACCACCGACTACCTGATTTGCTCGGTAAAATACTGCCATCTGACCAGCAGCAAGTCCTTGAACATCTTCATACAGTTTTATAGTAGCACTTGTACCATCTATATGTACACTACACTCTATTTTTGGGCTTCTATATCTTATCTTAACAGAACACTCAAAATCTTTATCTTCAATGAACATATTGATATCTTTAACTTTAAACTCTTTTACATTCAAATCCTCTTTTAAACCAACCACAATCTCATTTTTTGCAGCATTAATCGAAATAACATAGTGAGCATCATGTGCACCGTTCACCGTAAATCCTTTTCTTTTTCCAACGGTATAGTGCATATATCCCTTATGACTTCCAACTACTTCACCTTTTGCATTAAGAACATCTCCTGGCTTATCAATATCCATATGTTTTTTAAGTATTTCGGTATATGTATCTGGAACAAAACAGATTTCACTGCTCTCTTTTTGTGTTGAAAATTCTTGAAGAACTTCTATATTTGATGCAAACTTTTTTACATCAACTTTAAGCATATCTCCAAGTGGAAACATAACAAAATCAAGGCTCTCTTTTTTTACATTTGCTAAAAAGTAGCTTTGGTCTTTACTCATATCTACTGCTTCAGTTAGAAGACCATCTTTTATCTGTATATAGTGTCCTGTTGCTAACCTATCCATGCCAAGATCTTTAGCAAAATCCATCAATGCACCAAGTTTTATATTACGATTGCAAAGCACACATGGATTTGGAGTAAGTCCCGCTTTGTATGTTGTTACAAATGGATTATAAACAAAGTCATTAAATTTATCTTGAAGGTCTAGTATATGATATTTTATGCCTAGAAAATCTGCTACTTTTTTAACTTTTCTTTCATTCTCTTCGTGAGCTAAGTTGTCACTGTGAAGTCTCATATAGACGCCTTCTATAAGGTGTCCTTGCTCTTTAAGTTTATATGCTGTTACAGTAGAGTCAACACCACCACTCATCGCCACTAATATTTTCATCAATTACTCTTTTTGATTTTATTATACAATAAATAATCAACCTATGTCATCTTAATTTTTCTAATCGCTCTCTTTTTGTTCCTATTTCACTAATTTGTACTCCAAAGTTACCATCTATAATGACAACTTCTCCATTTGCAATAATCTTGTCTCCTACTAAAATTTCTAATGGATCATTTGCAAGCTGATCTAGCTCAATTACTGAGCCTATATCCATACTAAGTACATCTTTAAGAAGCATCTTTTTTGAGCCAATACGAACACGAATTGGTAGTTTAACATCTTTAATGAGCTCTATATTTTTCATCTCTTCACTACTAAGTGTAGTTTGAGTAGGTGCAGAATCATCTATGTAAGCAGTCTCTTCTTTATCCTTTATCTCTTCACTCTCTCCATTTAGGATTAACTCTAATGAAGAATCAATAGCAAATGCTATATTGTCTGATGTACTTTGAATACTCATCACATATATAAAAACTTTTGCAAAACCATCAAAACTGACATTTCCTGTTGATTCAATGTATTTTATATCATCAACATTAAAACTAAGATTTGGCATTGATTTTTGGCCACTTAGTGCAGTAGAAAGTGAGCCCAATATATTAGAAAGTATCTCTTTTGTAGCATCTAAATCATCGTCATCCATCTCCTCTTTTTCTGCACCTTCACCACCTAGCATCATATCACCAAGGGCCGTTGCTAAAACAGAAGAGATAGCAATCTTTATCTTAGCATCAATATCACCACTAACACTTACTTCAAGAGCGGCGAGTGGGGGAGATAGTGTAGTTTTACCCTCAGGTGCAGAATCACTGTGAAGTTCAACACTTGGAGCAATACCAGTCAAGCCCTCAATAGTTGAGACTATTTCACCTTCTAAAATCTTTATAAATTCTGTCATCATACTACTTTCTCCTCGATATCATCACTTGAAGAAGAGTATATCTTCTCCATTCTTGTTATTTCTAGTTGCTCTAGTACCTGTTTTACTTCATCTTTATCTGTCTTAATAAGCTCAATTAACTTAATCGATTTTCTAAACCTATGAAGTCCAATCTCAGCTAAGAATAGGTCTTTTTTATCAATAGATACTACTGCTCTATCATCTGCTGGACGATCTAGTCTAATTATATCTCCTGCTTCTAAATCCAATAGTTCTCCTACACTTAAATCTGCTTTACCTATAATAGCTTCATTAAAAACTTCTGCACGCCCCACAAGTGCATTTAACTCTTTATTTCTACTCTTTTTTGCACTTGTATCTCCTAGCATTATATCTCTATTTGCCAAGCGAGATAAAATTGGTTCTAAATAGATAACAGGATAGCAAAGATTTATCATACCGCTGGAGTTTCCAATAATAATCTCCATTACAACCATAATTACAATCTCATTTTGACTTACAACTTGTACAACATTTGGACTAGACTCTTTAGTCTCAACAACAGGGTACATATCTGTAATGGGTGCCCAAGCCTCTTTAAGCCTTTGCATTATAACTCTTAAAATCGCATCAAGAAGATTTAACTCTATATCCGTAAGCTCTCTTGTTGACTCAAAAGACTCTCCAAGACCTCCAAGAAGTCTATCTATCATAGGAAATGCAATCGAAGGATTGATTTCAATAACACAGCTTCCATCGAGTGGTTTTACTGAAAAGACATTGAAACTTGTTGGGCTTGGAAGGCTCATTAGAAACTCGCCATATGTCATCTGGTCAACAGAGTGAAGTTGAATCTCAACAATACTTCTCATAATAGATGATATTTGGGCAGCAAGATTTCTAGCCATCTTATCATGTATACCTTTTACTGCACGAAGTTGCTCTTTAGATACTCTGTTTGGTCTTTTAAAGTCATAAAGAATAATCTGTCGTTCATCATTCTCATCCAAGCCCTCAACAGCCTGTGTATCTCCATCTTCTTCAACAACTTCTAAAAGGGCGTCAATCTCTTCTTGACTTAGTATATCAGCCATCAGCTAGTCCTAACTCTTCTTGAATTTTTGTTAATAACTTTTTATGAATCTGAGAAATTCTAGATTCACTAATCTCTAGTATAGCACTAATCTCTTTAAGACTAAGCTCTTCAAAGTAATAAAGTTGAATTATAAGCTGCTCTCTCTCTTTAAAGTTACATAAAATGTTTTTAATAAGCCCTATTAACTCATCTTTCTCTACTATCTCTGAAGTATCTTCTTCACTTAAAATAGTTATTTGCTCATTTATCGGCATTATAGAGATAATTTTTGAGCCATTTCTCGCATCATCAATCTTTTCAATACTCTCTTCTAAAAGTTCTGATAGATACTCGCTACTTGGCTCCTCTTCATAGAGAGAGAGATACTTTTCAACCTCTTTGTTAACATCCTTGATAAGCCTTCTATTTGCTCTACTCATAACATCTAAACTTCTGAGATAATCAAGCATAGACCCATGTACTCTTTGACGACCAAATCCCCAAAAAGAGTCATTTTGTTGTTTATCATATCGCTTTGAGAGCTTTATCATCTCTTCTGTGCCTATCGATATAAGATCATTTACATCAATGGAGCTTGGGAGTCTTTCTCTTAGTCTATAGGCTAAAGCTCTTACCGCAGGAAGGTATTGTAAAACTAAAGCATCTTGCTCTTTTTTAATATGATCATTGTATGGATTAAGCTGCTTTTTGATGCTCATCTACATTATGCTCTTTTTGTTTTTTTAGCTCCTGCTCATACTTGATATTCATTTTTTCAACCTCAAGTAAAAGTGAGTCCATTCTTTTTTCTCTAACATCTAATTCTGATATAAAATACTCACTAACCTCTTCATACTCTTTTTTGTTAAAAAGGCTTAGTCCAAAGCGTTTTATATCTACAAAATTCATAATAGCAATGTGAATAAAAAGGTAAAAAAACAGTGTAATTTCAGCAGTATATAATACAATATCCTCGGGCTTTGAAAAATTTAAAATAGTAAAAATCATACCAATAAAAAATCCGCAAACAGTGAAAAAATATATAAAATTATTCGGACTAACCATGCTAAACTGCTCCTAAAATTTGTCTATAAGGCTCTTTATAAAGCTACCAAAACCTCTATCTTCATTGTTTTTAAGCACTTTTCGTTCCAATCTATAGACTAGATTGTTTACTATTCTTTTGAGTTCATGTGTTGCTACTCCATTTGGTGCATCATCACTAAAAAGTGTTCTTTGTTTTATGCTTTTTGCGATGATTTTATCTTCAGGAAGTCTTCCTAAAAAATTTAGATTTAATCCACTTATATTTGCAATAGCAACTTTACTAATCTTATCATAAATCAGTTCTGCCTCTTTCTGACTTTTTGTCATATTCAAAACTAAATGAATCATAGACTTGACTTTACTTGTTACTTTTATAGTTGCATATGCATCAGTTATAGCAGCTGGATCTGGAACAGTTACTACTAAAACCTCATCAGCAGCTTCTAAAAAGAGCTGTGTATGTCCACCAATACCAGCACCTGTATCTATAATCATAAAATCCAAGTCATCTAGTATCTCTGTCTCTTCAAAAAATCTCTCATATAAAAACTGGTCATTATACTTTAAAATTTCATCACCACTCTCACCGGGAATAAGTATAAGATTTTTCTTTACATTTACAATTATTTCAGATAGTGTTGCTTCTCCTTTTAAGACATGAAGTATATTTTTTTCTATGCGAACATTGAGTATAACATCTAAATTAGCAAGTCCAATATCAGCATCAAAAAGCCCTACTTTATAGCCATTTTTAGAGAGTATATTGGCGAGGTTTGCACTAAGAGTACTTTTTCCAACACCACCCTTGCCACTCGTAATTGCAATATATTTTGTTCTATTGCTTTTTTTACTGTTTTTGTTTCCATCTTTTATGATTTCATGAAGTCTATTTGCTTGAGTTTGCATCTTGCTTCCTTCTAAATCCATTTAACATACACTCTACTAAAAAATCACTATTGGCTACAACAATATCATCTGGAACCTCTTGTCCAATCGAAAAATAACTAACTGGCCTATCAATATCATATATCAAAGAAAAAACTGTGCCAAATGCTTTTGTCTCATCAAACTTTGTGAAAACAAGGGTATCTATATTTAAAAATGAAAAGTTCTTATATATCTCTTTAAGATCTTCTAGCTTGCAGCCTGCAGAAAGTACAAGATTTACATCTATCTCATACTCGCTATTTTTTATAAACTGATGAAGTTTTGCTAGTTTATCTTTGTCATACTGTGAGCTTCCAACAGTGTCTATCAAGATTACATTACAATGGGAAAGTGAACGAAGTGCTGTATTAAAATCAGCTGGGTCTACTACATCTTCGATTGGAAGTCGCATCATCTTTGCATACTGAAAGAGCTGCTCTACTGCTCCGATTCTATATGTATCTAAAGTTATAATTCCTACTTTATCTCGTTTATCTTTAATATATGAAAATCTTGCAGCAAGTTTTGCTATAGTTGTAGTCTTTCCAACTCCCGTAGGTCCTACAAACATTATAAGTTTTTTTGCCCCTCTTGGAACTTCTCTCTCATGACGCACAGGAACCATCTTTCGCAATAAAACTTGAAAGTATCTTTTTACAGACTCGCTAGAGTGTCTCATTTTTGCAGGCATATGTTCAAGTGTTAGCTTCATAATATTATCAAGATGGTCACTTCCCATACCACTTGTTTTTGCTAGTTTATATATCTCTGCAAACTCAGGAGGAATTGCAAGATGATTTCTTGAAGGTGATTTTTCTTCCCAAAACATCTCCTGAATTAGCTTTATCTTATCAGCGAGTTTTGTTATCTCTTTTTTAATATCACCAACATCTTCACTACTACCTTTTTTCTCTTCTACTGATATTTTTGCTCTTCTAGGAATAGATTGCTCTGTTACTTGGGCAATTTGTGATATCTGTTTTGCTGCTTCTGAAATATTTAAAAGTACATCTTCACTACTTTGGAACTTCTCTTTTTTTGGCTTTTTAGGTGCTACTTTAGCATCTTCAACCGCTACAACTACTTCATAAATAGCAGGGGCATTAAGACTTTTCTTCTTTACTTGCTTTGTACTAACAACTAAAGCATCTTCACCACACTCTATCTGAGCTTGTTTCAAAGCAGCCGCTGGTGTTTCTGCACTAAATGTAAGAAATTTCACCTATATTTTCCTTTTTAAAGTTAAAAGTGGCAATACAACCGACTCCCTTTTGTTCCAACTTGGGTGTGGAACTACTAAATTTTTACTTTTGATTTTAATATCTTCATAAAATATCAAATCCAAATCCAAAGTTCTTGGAGCATTTTTAAAACTTCTTTTTCGTCCAAATATCTTCTCTGTGTGTAAAAGAAATTTCAAAAATGCTCTAGGAGACAATGATGTTCTTATGATTGCTACTGCATTATAGAAATCATCTTGATCCAAGTAGCCAAAAGGTGGATTTTGAAGGATTGGCGAAGTTTCGCTTATACTTACAAGCGAACTCCTCGTTAAATACGAGTAGAGGTTTCTAAACCTCTTTCGTACATCACCTTCGTTTCCACCTATGCCTACTACTGCTCTATACTTAAAGCTTCTATTTTGTCTCTTTATGATTGGGAAAAATCTATCATAAAAAAACTGCATCTACACCCCTAAGACCTCAGCTTCTGCATCTGTTATGACTACAGTATCTTCTATGCGAACTCCAAATTCACCTGGCAGATAAATCCCAGGCTCAATTGTCAAAACCATACCCTCTTCAAGCACTGTTTCACTCTTGTTTGAAATCACAGGAAGTTCATGTATATCAAGCCCTACACCATGCCCTGTTGAGTGTATGAAGTAGTCCCCATAGCCTGCTGCATCTATAACATCTCTACATGCTTTGTCAACTTCACATGCTTTCACTCCAGCTCTTGCCTTTTTTATACCTGCTTCTTGAGACTTTAAAACTATATCATAAATCTCTTGACGCTTTTTGTTGTTAAACTTCTGAGTTTTACTAAAGTTTAAGTTTTGATCAAACTCTGCTGTTCTTGTTCTGTCAGAGCAGTATCTTTTGTATGTTACACCTGCATCAAATAGTATTAAATCGCCCATATCTAATTTATCTAAAAGAGGAAGAGCATGGCATTTGGCTGCATTTTTATTGACTCCTAGAATCGGAGAAAAACTAAGTCCAAATTCGCCATAGTTTTTAAGTATATTTTCTGCCTCAAAATGAAGTCTCTGTTCCGTAACATGAAGACCTGACTCATTTAGATATTTTGCAAAACTATCAAATGCCCTTGCTCCAATCTCTGAAGCTTTTCTCAATATATCAAGCTCATCTTCACTTTTTATAATACGCTTTTGTTGAGAAAAATTCTCTACTCTTTTAAATACAACGCTATTCATACCCTTTGTAAACTCTTCATATGCCTGAAGACTCCACTCTTTTGGGTCAAAAACAAGCTCCTTAATCCTTGCCTTTACTATAAGCTCACGCACCTTAGGAAACATATCACGACGCTCTGTTATGATCACTTCTGCATTTTTTATATATTCATTTGCTTCAGTATCATACCTTGAATCTGTTATAAAAAAAGCTTCACTTCCGAGCTTTAAAAAAACTACATTATCACAAGAGAAACCACACTCATAATAGACTGCATTTTCATCTTTTAAGATGTAATTCATTATGCTTGTGCTTGTGCCTGAGCTGCTTCTTGAGCTTGTCTAGCCGCTTCCATTTCACCTAGTATTTGTGTTATTGAGATCATCGCTAGATGATAACCAAATGGTCCAAATCCAACAATCTGACCAGCACATACTGGAGCAGTTAAAGATTTTGATCTAAAATCTTCTCTTCTATGGATATTGCTAATATGAACTTCAACTGTTGGTAGTGCCGCTGCTGCTATCGCATCACGAATAGCAATAGAAGTGTGTGTATAAGCTGCTGGATTTATGATAATACCATCTGCATCACCTATGCACTCTTGAATTTTATCAACTATCTCACCCTCTAGGTTAGATTGGAAAAATTCTATCTCAATATTGTTCTGCTTTGCTATTGCTTCCATCTGTGTATGAATCTCTTCAAGTTTCATCGGTCCATAAACATTTTGTTCACGATGTCCTAGAAGATTTAAGTTTGGTCCTTGAATTACTACTACTTTCATTAATTGCCTTTATGTAAAATTTAGGTATTATACAAAAAAAATAGTAAAAGGATGATTATGTATAGAGGAATTTTGATTTTTCTTTTGATTACAAATCTATTTTCTTATGAAATCACAAATGGAAAAACTTTTTTTCTAGAGTTAAACAAAGATAGTCACATATTTAAAGATAACAAAGAGCTGCCAAGGCTTAAAAACCCCTCTAAAGAAGATGGCTATTTTGTTCTTATCCCTGTTGAGTATAAAACCAAAAAAAACATTATAAACCTTCTACATGTAGAGGGCAATAAAAAGACAAATATAGCTCTACATGTAGAGCAAGGAAATTATAAAAAAGAGACCCTAAAAGTAAACTCAAAAAAAGTAAATCCACCCAAAAGTGAACAAAATAGAATCTGGAAAGAGTACCTTGAATCTAAAAAAATATATGCTACTTTTACAAAAAAACGCTATTGGAGTAAGCCTTTTTTACTGCCCTTAAACTCAAAGATAACAAGTGTATATGGAAATGCTAGAGTATATAATGGCTCTCTCAAAGGTTTTCACTCAGGAACTGATTTTAGAGCACCGACAGGAACAAAACTAAAAACAGTAAATGATGGTGTTGTAGTAGTTGCAAGCAGACGATACTACTCTGGAAATGCAGTCATAATCGACCATGGCGAGGGCATATATAGCTCATATTCACACATGAGTAAAATAGCTGTAAAAGTGGGTCAAAAAGTGAAAAGAGGAGAAGTTTTGGGTCTTAGTGGAGCTACAGGAAGAGTAACAGGACCACACCTTCACTTCTCTATAATCATAGATTCTAAGAAGATTGATCCTTTAGATTTTATACAAAAGATTAACTCACTATTTGATTAGTGTTATTGTTTTTTGTATATCTTCTATTCTTCTGTCTGTACTTGGATGAGTTGATAAAAACTCTGGTTGTGAAGGACCACTTAACTTTTTCATATTTTTCCATAACTTAACTGCCTCACTAAGGTCATAATTCGCATCTCTCATTAAATATAGACCTATTGTATCAGCTTCCGTTTCTTGCTGTCTTCCATAAGGCATCATAACTCCATACTGACTACCTAATCCATAAGCTACATTAAATACCTTGGTATACTTTGGTGAGTAACTATTCATCGCCATACTACCAAGAGCCTGTCCTATGGAAGAGATTTGAGCCATACTCATCCTCTCGGCACCATGTCTAGCTAAAGCATGTGCTATCTCGTGTGACATAACTACTGCTAACTGGTCTTCATTCTCAATTGCTTTAAATATACCTGTATAAACTGCAACTTTTCCTCCTGGCATACACCAAGCATTTAGCTGTTTACTCTGTATAACATTGAACTCCCAATTGTAGTTTACTTGATATAATTTTTCTGCAACTTTTGCAATTTTTTTTCCAACTCTATTAACCATATCTATCTGTTTTTTATCTTTACTCAATTTCGATTTACTCAGTACATCTTTATAACTTTTTTCGCCCATAGAAGTCTCCTGTGCAGGAGAGATAAGCATAATCTGAGTTCTACCAGTAATAGGTGCTTTAGTAGTAGCACAACCACTCATAAACACTAATAAAATAAGAGTAACTACTAAATTTTTATTGAACATATTTTTCTCCAAGTATTATTATCCAAAATTATTTAATCTTTATAACCATGATACTTCTTTTGCCATTTTTCTCTAACATTTTAATTTCAAAAACATTTTGAAGCTGTTTGAAAATCTCGCCCCATGTTTTAAAGTTACCAAATTTTTTAGCGTTGATAGAGTGCTTATTTTTTAAGTATGAGCCGATTTCTGATACATATGCAAAATCATCATCACCTTTTTTATGACGAATGGCATTTTTTAGTATGTTGATTAGTTTTTCATTTTTTTCTAGATTATCATCTTTTAATTTTACTCCAACTTCTATAAACTCACTACATGCTTTTTGTAAAACATTGCTAGTTTTTGCTTCTCCAAAACCAAGAACTTGAATACCTTGAGATTTTATCTCAGTAACGAGTGGAGTAAAGTCACTATCACTTGTTGCCAATGCTATGTAGTCAATATTGTTGCTTAGACAAAGCGTTTTCATAATATCAACAGTCATTTTAATATCACTTGCATTTTTAGTTGTATTGTATGGCGGCTGGTGAATCGGCTCTAAAGAGTAATCAAATAATTTTTTATTCCAACCATTTAAAGCAGGATTTTTCCAATCCCCATAGGCTTTTCTTATATTTACCTCGCCATATGTAGCTAACTCTTCCATAATTACTTCAATATGGTTGTGACTTATATTTTCACAATCAATAAATAAAGCAACTTTCTGATTTTCATTCATATTTCATCCTTACTATTGCGATTTAAGTCTCCAATGAAACCTTCTGATAAACTAAAAAGTTTTTAAAAATTGGTTTAGGATAGGTATAGTATATCAAAAATAGGCATAATAAGTACCTAACCACTAGAAAATATTATCCATTTAGTTTACTTAGATTGTTATTCTCAAATTAAATTGCTAATTATCTAGTTCTACCTAAGCAACTTACCGCTAGAAGTGGAGATTTAACGACAATGGTGCAGTTTATTAAGGGACATTATGTCCTTTTAATACAATTTTCCACAAATACCAGACATTTTGCCCTATTATCTACATATAAAGCAATAAAAGGACATAAAATATTTAAGAATAATAGTAAAAAAAATCAAAAATCTTCAAAAA
>JALSME010000081.1 GCA_026987955.1 Sulfurospirillum sp. | reverse complement strand
AGTAAAGGTGAGAGATAGATGCTTTACAGATTGCTTACTTATGACTTATCCAAAGGACGATAAGAGAAGTATACACTTGACTTCGTTAAAAGGTTTTAAAGCTACTAGTAGCTCTTGCAACCTTTTGCCTCGCAATTGCATACTTCTCTTATCGCTAGTATGCCTTAGTTTGTTCTTGGATGGTTATATTACCTAAATTTAGTTTAAATGGAGTTGTTATGCAAGCAGATATCTATTTTGGCTCTACATGTAGAGCATCAAAGAAGTATAAAAAAGTTTTAAGTCCATATGATGGAAGAGTAGCAAGTGAAGTTGCTATTTGCTCCAAAGATGATGCCATAAAAGCTTTAGAAGTTGCCAAAAATGCTTCTAAAGAAACTAAAAAAACAGCTCTACATGTAAGAGTAAACTGGCTTTTAGATGTAGCAAAAAAGCTTGAAGAACAAAAAGAAGATATGGCTAGAACTATCACTGATGAAGTAGGAAAACCTATACAGTTTTCAAGAGTTGAAGTTAGTCGTGCTATTGAAACCATAAAACTTTCAGCCAATGCTATGATGAGTGTGCATGGTGAGACTTTTGATACAACTGCAATGCCAAGCGGAAAAGAGACTTTGGCATTTTATAAAAGAGTTCCAGTGGGAGTTGTTCTTGCTATTACCCCTTTTAACTTCCCTCTAAATCTTGTAGCACACAAGATAGCACCTGCACTTGTAGCTGGAAATGCTGTTGTTTTAAAACCAACGAGTTCAGCTCCTTTGACAGCTTTTAAGTTTGCAAAACTTTTTATACAGAGTAAATTTGCTACAAAAGATGCACTTAGTGTTGTTTATAGCGGTGTGGGAGTTAATGATGCTTTAGTAAAAAGCCCAATCCCGAGAGTCATAAGTTTTACAGGAAGTGTACCAGTTGGACGAGAGATAACAAGCAAAGCAGGTATTAAAAAACTTGCTTTAGAGCTTGGAGGAAATGCAGCAACCTACATAGACAGGAGTGCCGATATAAAAATTGCAGCAAAACAGTGTGCTTTGGGTGCTTTTATAAACTCAGGTCAAGTCTGCATCTCTCTTCAAAGAATCTATGTAAACAAAGAGGTTTACTACGAGTTTGCACAGGCTCTAAAAGAGGAAACAAAAGCTCTACATGTAGGAAGTCCATACGATGAAAAGACATTTATAGGGCCCATGATAAACACTAAAGCAGTAGACCAAGCAAAAAGTTGGATACAAAATGCAAAAGACGAAGGAGCAACCCTGTTTTATGGCTCTACATGCAAGGAGTTGATGTTTGCTCCAACTATCATGACTGATGTTACAGAAGAGATGAATATAGTATGTGAAGAGGTTTTTGCTCCTATTGTTTCACTTGTAAAAGTTGAAGATTTTGATGAAGCAAAGACCAAGATGAACAGCTCACCTTACGGACTTCAATACTCGATTTTTTCAAACGATATGTCTACATGTAAACGAGCAATTGACGAGCTAAATGCGGGCGGAATAGTTATAAATGACATACCAACTCTAAGATTTGATATACAGCCATATGGCGGTTTTAAAGATAGCGGCATAGGAAAAGAGGGACCAAAGTACGCGCTTGAAGAGGAGTATACTCAGATAAAATCCGTGGTTATTTGCTAGATGAGTAGTTGTAATATACTAGATATTTTATCAGATAAAAAGGTATTGTATGCCGAAGATGAAGAGGGTATTCGCACAAATGTTGTAGATATATTAGAGCTATTTTTCGAAAAGGTTGTTGCTGTAGGAGATGGGAAAGAGGTAATGGATGAGATGATGTTAAGTAGCTATGATATGTTGATATTTGATATCTGTATGCCTCACATGGATGGGTTGGAAGCTATAAGAAGAATAAGACAAAAAGATAAGAAAATTCCCATTATAATCCTCTCAGCACATACAGAACAAGACTATCTATGGAGAGCAGTAGAGCTAAAAATCACAAGATATTTAACAAAACCTTATGATAAGCAAACTTTTTTAAAGGCATTGGAAATGGCTGCTTTGGAGATTGTGGGAGATAATCTCAATATAACATTAAAAAGTGGTTGCATATATAATTATTCTCAAAAAGTTGTTTGTCATGGAGTAGAAAATATAAAGCTATCGAAGAATGAAAGCAGGTTTTTGGAATATCTCATAAAAAGAGCAAATCAAAGTGTGACATTTGATGATATTTATGATTATATATGGGAGTTTGATATACCTAGTAAGGAAGCTATAAAATCACTTGTAAAAGAGGTGAGAAAAAAGATAGGAAGTGAGTGCATAAAAAATGTATACGGAATAGGATATATGCTTGAACTATAAACAAAAGAGAATGATTTCTGTTAAAACTAAAACAATTACCCTTGTTTTGGCAATCTATCTAGTTCTTTCAGCGGTATTTTTCTTTATTAGATATCTAGATATAAAAGACTTTGCACAAGCTAGTCAAAATAGTGAGTTACTCAAAGTTAAACTTGTATATAATCAAACTCTAAAGAGAACAAGCAAATTTTATATAACTAGGGGTTATGCCAACATAAACTCTTTTGGTATCAAAGAAGCTTTTAGTAAAAATGATGCCGATTCATTATATAAATTGAGTCTACCTAGATGGAATATTATAAGAAAAGAAAATAAATATCTTAAATCTTTTTGCTTTTATAATAAAGATGGAAAGCTAATTACATATTTTGGGAAAAAACCACAAAATTACCTACTTTTGTCTCAAAAAAATACAAAATCTTATGATGGATTTTGGCAAGGAGATAACTCCCTTAACTATCATACTGTTTCAATAGCTAAAGATAAAAATTCAGATGTTATAGGGTTTATTACATTTGTTATAGATCCACAATATTTTCTTTTTGAGATAAAAAAACTTATGAATATACACGCATACATAATATATAAAGATAGTGATAGTAGAAAAAATATTTTTATGTTAAAAGATGATAAGGTAGCCAAAGATACCATAAAATCAGAGCAGATAGAAAATCTTAAAGTGATAGAAACAAAAAATGGAATTTTTCAACCTTATATCATAAATGGTATTGGCATAGATAGTCAAAACAGCTTCAAAATTATATTTTTACAAGATATTTCACACTGGAAAAATACACTTCAAAAAGCTATTTTACAGAGCCTTATAGCTATGATTATTTTGATTTTAATTACAGCTGGCATCATCAGTTACGGCTTTGATATGATACTAAAAGAGCTGGACGAGTCAAATAGAAAACTAAGAAAAAGTCAAAATGAGTTAGAAGATTTAAATAAAAATTTACAAATAAAAATCAAAAAAGAGATACAGCTAAAACTAAAAAAAGAGAGAGAAGCAAATGAGAAAGAGAGGATTTTAGCACACCAAAGTAAACTAGCAAGTATGGGAGAGATGATAGGCAATATAGCCCACCAATGGCGTCAACCCCTAACCCAACTCTCTTCTATACTCATCAGTTTAGAGCTTTATTTTGAAAGAGGAAAACTTACAAAAGATAGGTTTCAAGTAAAAGCAAAAGAAGCAAATGAACAGATAAATTTTATGTCAAGAACAATAGATGATTTTAGAAACTTTTTTACATCAAAAAAAGAGAAGGAATATTGTAAAGTGTCTTATGCTATAGACAATGTAGAGAAACTATTATTGGCATCTTTAAAAAACAATGATATAGACTTGATGGTTGAGATAAAAGATGATTTTGATATATATGGTTTTCCAAATGAAATTTCACAAGCTTTCATAAACATACTCAGTAATGCCAAAGATGTTATACTAGAAAAAGGTATGAAAAATGGCGTTATACACATAGAAGCTTTTTTAGAAAATGATAAAAAAATAGTTATATTTACAGATAATGCAGGAGGCATAAAAGTAGATCCTATAGATAAGATTTTTGAGCCATACTTTAGTACAAAACATGCAAAAAGTGGTACTGGTATTGGTTTGTATATGACAAAAACAATTATAGAAAAAAACAATAATGGAAAAATAGAAGTACAAAATATAGGCAAAGGAGCAGTGTTTACAGTTATATTCTAAGTACTTAACTATAAATAACCCCCCCCAGTTTCCCCCACTTTGGTTGTTATACTTACCTAAATGATTTTTAAAAGGAGTCAAAATGGGTCAAGATAATTCAAGAAGAGATTTCTTGAGAAAGGGGCTTGCAACTACAGCTTTTGCGATGTTGGCAACATCACAAGCAGATGCTATGTCTTTGCAAATTCCTGGTAGGGATGAAAAAAATCCCAAATATATAGGTCAAAAAGGAAAACACTTTGTTATGGTGTTGGACTTGAGAAAGTGTATAGGCTGCCAAGCTTGTACATCTGTTTGTAAGATAGAAAATGAGGTACCAGAAGACCAGTTTAGAACTTTTGTTACCGAAACCGAACTAGGCGAATTTCCAGATGTTAGAAAAGGTTTTTTACCTCAACTTTGTAACCACTGCGAGAGTCCAGCATGTGTTCCAGTTTGTCCTACGGGGGCTACTTTCAAACGAGAAGATGGCATAGTAGTGGTTGATAACACAGTCTGCTGGGGCTGTGGATACTGCATTAGTGCTTGTCCTTACGATAAAAGATACTTCAACAAAAGAACAAAAACAGCAGACAAATGTAACTTTTGTGCTCAAAGAGTAGATAAAGGTTTACTTCCTGCTTGTGTTGAAACTTGTATAGGTGGAGCTAGAGTTTTTGGTGATATCAATGACAAAAACTCAGATGTTTATAAACTAGTTAGCAATTTCTCAACCAATGTTTTAAAAGAGGCACAAGGTACAAGACCTCAAGTTTTTTATATAAACTTGGATTCTAGACTAGAAGAACTCTCTAGCTCTACTCAGAGTTTAGATGATATAGTCAAGGCTGAAGAGGGTTTTCAAAGAGAGTGGATGAAAGCAAGAGGGGGCAAAGACAATGGATAATCTACAACATGTAGCAACACTAATATCTTCTATTACCATAGAAAAACCATGGGGAATTGATGTACCAAACTATTTTTGGTTTACGGGTAGCTCAGCTGCAGCTTTTATTATATCAAGCTTTGCACATGTGTTTGGCTGGGAAAAGTATAAGCCAATTGCAGGGGTAGCACTTTTGATGGCATTTGTTCTTTTGGTAGCAGCTCCATTAAATCTTATAGATGATCTAAAGCAACCAGGTAGAGTTTTAAACTTTTTCATGTATGGCTGGGAAAATTTTCCAACATCACCTATGAAGTGGGGAGTTTTATTGCTTATGGCATATCCAATACTTATCTTTTTTGAGGCGCAAGCTCTTTATAGAGTTTATTTTGTTAAAAATGCACAAAAAAGTAGTGGGATAAAAAAACTTTTTCATACAGCTTTTGCATTTGGCAATATGGATATAAGTAAAGAAGCATTAGAAAAAGACCACAAAAGAGGTTTTATGTTAGGGGCTATCGGGATTCCACTGGCTTTAGCAGTTCATGGTTATACAGGGTATATACTAGGAGCAGTTCATGCAAATGTGATGTGGCATACACCTTTGATGCCTATCATCTTTCTAGCTTCTGCTATGGTTTCAGGAACTGGACTTCTAATCATCCTCATTCCTCTTTTTCAGAGATTTTTATCTGAGAGAAAAAAAGTTGACAATGAGATGGTGGCAACTTTAGCAAAACTTTTATCTTGGTTTATAGTTTCGGATTTAGTTATGAGATTTTTATGGTTAACATTTTCTTTGACATTTGCAAATGGCGAAAAATATGCACTCTATAGTTACTTTAGCTTGCACTTTGTAGACACGCTTTGGATTGATTATGTTCTTTGTCTGTTTGTACCACTTGTAATAGGTTTTACAAAACTTAGAAATACTCCAGCTGTCGTGTATTTTGGTGGTATTGTAACTGCTATTGGTGTTTGGTTATTTAGATGGAATACAGTTATAGGTGGTCAAGAGATACCAAGAACAACTCCGGGATTTTTACACTACAGTGCACCAATATTTGGTCAAGACAGCATAGTGGCCATACTGTCAAACTGGGGAATTCTTTTTGCACTTATCTGTGCAGTATTGTTAATATTCCCATGGGATGAAGAGATGGAAGATTGTTATGAAGGAGCAGAAAATGCAAAGTAGTAGAAGAAAGTTTTTAATAGGCTCAGGTGCAGTCGTAGCAGCAGCCTCAGTGGCAGGATACAAAGAAACATTAGGAGCAGTTGCTACACTTTCAAACAAGGGTGAATTAGCAAAAGATAGTATCTATTTTAACTCTCCAAATGCAGAGTATAGCTACTTAAATGATGAGTTTGTTCCAAATGATGAGTTTAAGATAAGTGCAACTACATGTATAGGTTGTACTACTCAGTGTGGTGTTAGAGTAAAGATAGATAAAAAAACAGATAAAGTTGTGAGAGTTCTTGGAAATCCTTATAATCTTCTCTCAACAGACCCATGGCTTCCATACAACATTAGTATCAAAGATAGTTATAAACTTCTATCTCAAAGTGGAAAATTTGAAACATATAGATCAAATGTATGTGCTAGAGGAAATGTCATATTTGATAAGATAGAAGCAAAAAATAGAGTTTTAAAACCTCTTAAAAGAGTAGGTAAAAGAGGCGAAAACAAGTGGAAAGAGATGGATATTGACGAGCTTATTTCTGAGATTGTCAATGGTGGAGATCTTTTTGGAGAGGGAAATGTAAAGGGTCTGAAAGATATAAGAGATACAAAAACTCCAATCAACCCAGATGAGCCGATATTTGGACCAAAATCAAATGGTTTATGTCTTATAGGAACTACTCATGAGGGTAGGTTCAAGACTGTTATCCATAGATTTTTAAAATCATTCGGAACAAGTAACTTTATGGGGCACACTTCTATATGTGGTTTGTCAATGAGAGCAGGAGAGGCGGCATATCTTGGTAACTTCAAAAAGTATCCTCACCTTAAGCCTGATTTTGAAAATACAGAGTATCTTTTGAGCATAGGAACACCTCCAGGACAAGCTGGAAACCCTTTTAAAAGACAAGGTAAACTTTTGGCTCGTGCAAGAACTGAAAAAAATATAGACTACACTATAGTTTCACCTATGCAAGGTAATAGCGATACCATAGCAGTTGGTGGAAGAAGTCACTGGATTCCAATAATTCCAGGAACTGACTTAGCTTTTGTGATGGGTGTTCTACAAATCATCATAAACAATAACCTCTATAATGACAAATACCTTAGAATCCCTAGTGAAAAAGGAAGAGCTGCTCTAAAAGATGCTTCGTGGACAAACTCATCTCATTTGGTTATACAAGATAAAAAAGGCTTTGGCAAGATCTTGAGGGATGGTAAAGTCCCTTTAGTTTTAGATGCAAGTGACAATGCTTTGAAATCTTCAAATGCCGTAACTCAAGCTGTACTTGATTTTAAAGGTGATGTAGAATTCAATGGTCAAACTTACAGTGTAAGAACAGCTTTTAACGAACTTAAAGAAAATGTAAATGAGTTAAGTTTGGAAGAGTACTCAAAAGAGTGTGGTGTTAGTGTTGAAAAGATGCAAGAGGTAGCAAAAGATTTTACTTCACATGGGAGAAAAGCTAGTGTGGACTGTCATGGTGGTACTATGCATACAACTGGTTTTTATACAACTTATGCCGTGATGATGCTTGGAGCGATGGTTGGAAACCTTAACTACAAAGGCGGAATGAGTCCAGGTGGTGGAGCTTATAAAGACTATGTAGGTAAAAAGTACAATCTTTTTGGATACAAAGGTAAAAGCAAAGTTCATGCTACTAGGATAGACAAAACAAGAATGGCATATGAAAAAACAAATGAGTATAAGAAAAAAGTAGCAGCTGGTAAAAATCCATATCCTGCAAAAGATACTTGGTATCCATTTACAAACGCACTAGAGAGTGAAGTTATCATGAACAGTGCAAAGGGCTATCCTTATAAGCTAGATTGTTTGCTTGCATTTAATACAAACTTTATGTATGGAACAGCTGGCGGGGAAAATCACATAAAAGAGCTCATAAGTGACCCTAAAAAGTCGATTCCACTTTTTATAGCAGTAGATCCATTCATAAGTGAAACTACAAAGTATGCTGATTATATCATCCCTGATTCTGTTTTACATGAGACATGGGGTGCTGTTCATGCTTGGGCAGGATATCAAACCAAAATCAATACTCTTAGATTTCCAGTAACTAAGCCAAGACAAGATAGCTTTAAAAATGGTGATTCTATAGAGATGATTAGCTTTATGATAGCACTTGGAAAAAAGATGAAACTTCCAGGTTTTGGTAAGAAGGCTCTAAAAGGGCAAGATGGCACATGGTATCCTCTTGAAAAAGCCGAAGATATATATCTAAGAGTATTTGAAAATATTGCGCTAGATGGTAAGCCAGTCCCAGATGCAAGTGATGAAGATATAGAACTTAGCGGTATAGAGTCTTATGTTCCATCACTAAAAAGTATCTGTGGTAACAACTGGAGAAAAACTGCATATGTCATGGCAAGAGGTGGAAGATATCAAGATATAGAACATAGTTATAATGGTGATTTCATCTCTCACAGATATAAAAAACCAGTGCAAGTTTATAACGAAACAGTAGGTATGAAAAGAAACTCTATAACAGGAGAGAGGTATAGTGGAACTATAAAGTTCTATAAGCAAAGAATGGTAAATGGAGATACTTTTGAAAAACTTTTTTCAAAAGACAAGTTCCCATTAACAGCTTTTTCTTTCAAATCAAATGTTCTAGCAACACCAGATACTTCTAGTGCAAAATTGAAAGAGATTAAGTATACAACTTATGTAGATCTAAATCCAAAAACAGCTGAAAAGTTTGGCTTGGCTCATGGAGATTATGTCAAAGTTACATCAGGTGATGGGGAAACTAAAGGGTTTCTAAGACTTAGACATGGAGTACATCCTCAAACTATAGGAGTAGAGCAAGGCGCAGGAAGAAGAGGAGAAGGTGCTGTTGATGTTGAGATAAATGGCAAGTTGGTAAAAGGAGATATAGCAAAAAGATCTGGCGTGTTTTATAACAAAATTGGCTTACTTGACCCAAGTAGACCCACAGCACTCACAACCGACTTTGTATGTGGTTCCAATGTAAGACAAGCAATACCTGTAAACATAGAAAAAATTAAATATACAAAGGAGGTATAAAATGAAAATGGCAAAATTAGGATTAAGTTCGTTATTAGCAGTGGCTTTAGCAGCAAATGCATATTCAGAAGATTCACTTAGTGATGCATTTAAAAATGGAAAATTCAATGGAGAATTTAAAGCCATTGGATACGATGTAGATAAAGCAGCTAAAGGGCAAGAGAGTATCATAAGTTTAGGTGTTATGTTGAATTATGTAACTTCTCCATTCTATAACTTTAGTTTGGGTATGAGACTACAAGGAAGTAGTTCGCCATGGGCAACTACTGATGAAAAAGCATTTTATAAATTTGATTTATATGGTCCAGGTGCTGTTTTAGAAGAAGCATATTTGAAATATCAGATTAAGAAAACTTCACTAAAAGCAGGAAGACAATTTATAAAAACTCCTCTTTTGGCAGGAAATGGTTCAAGAATCGTGCATGAATCTTTTGAGGGATATACTGCAAATATAAAAGATATACCAAAAACAAGACTGTTTGTAGGATATATAGATAAGTATCTAACAAGAACAGACTTTTTGGATGGCAACACTGAAACAAGAATTGGTAATTTTGATAAAAATATCTTTATGTATGGAAAAAAATATGCCTACAAAATGGGAGATGGCATCTGGAGTGCATATATAGAAAATAAAAGCGTCAAAGGTTTAAAACTAACAGGTCAGTACTTAGTGGTTCAAGATGCAACTGTTGCAAAAACAGGAGCTATCATGGGAGATATCACTGTGGCTCTTGCTCAAGCTGAGTACAAAATCCCACTAAAAGGGTTAAGCATACTAACTGGCATACAATATGGGTCAAGTAATGTAGATAAAGATGATAGTAGAAGTGGAGATTTATTGGGCTTTAAAGTGGCAACAAAATACAAAGGCTTAATGGCATCTTTGGGTTATGTAATGAATAGTGATGATAAAGGTATGGTATCAGGTGTAGGTATCTCATCTAACTGGGCATATGCAGGTGATATTATAGGGTTAGAAAACTACAATAAAGACACAGATACTCTTTCTCTTAATTTAAAATATAAATTTGCTAAAAACATAATGCTAATGGGAAGATATACTGATTACATAACAGGTTCAACTTCACCGTTAAATGGTGCAGAAGACTTAAATGCATATGATTTAGTTGCTAGTTATGGATTTCAAGGTTCTCTAAAAGGACTTAGTACAAAATTTCATTATGAAAATGTAGATTTTAATAGTGGAGCAATTGTTAACTATAGACTATATATAAATTATAAATTCTAGAGTAAGGGTTAGATTTTACCCGACATGTAAAAAATAAAATACATATAGGAACCATAGCCAATAATTATTCAGCCATAGATAGTATAAAAATATTTATGGCTGAATGTTGGTTAATATTCCGTTAAGACGTAACTTATATAATTTTCTAAATTAATAAGATAATTATTTTAAACGTACTATCGGCATCCCTAGGGTATTAGTGATTGATGAATTTGGATATGTAAAGTTTAATGAAGTACAGGCTAATCTCTTTTTTCAGATTATTAATAAAAAATATGAGATAGGTTCAATTATTATTACTTCAAATCTATCTTTTACAAAGTGGAAGGAGGTTCTCAATAATGATGAAGCATTAACAACTGCAATTCTTGACAGATTAATACATCACTCTCATCTTATTAATATTACGGGTGAAAGTTACAGATTAAAGCAAAAACGGGAAGCTGGATTATTAGATATTTCGGCCAAATGAGTGTTACTAAGTGGTACATATTTCCACTGCGTTTTGGTACATTTTTGGATTGCGCTTGACATGTTGCTCATAAAAGAAATTATACGAGGAGTTGACGATGAAGTTATTATCATACATAGCAATTGGAATGTTAGTTATTAGTTCTAGTCTTATGGCTAGTGATGGGGGAAAAGATTTATTTGTTTAAAAGTGTGCTTTTTGCCACTCTTTACATAAAAAGGAATCATCTGAGATGATTGCTCCAGGAGCTAGAGGAGTAATGTTTCATATGAATGAAGCATTTACTGATAAAAATCAGATGAAAGATCATATTGTTGATTTTGTGATGAATCCAACTAAAGATAAAGCAGTATGTAAGAGTACAAAAAGATTTGGACTTATGCCTTCTCAAAAAGGTGCTATTAGTGAAAAGGAGCTTGATACTGTAGCTGATTGGATGATTGCAAATCTAAGTATGAGTAAATCAGAACACGATGCAAATCAGAAAAAACATCAAAAAAACAGATAAATATATAGAGCAGTGAATCTGCTCTATATAAAACTTTTAACAAAGCTTGAAAAACTTTGCTCATCCATGGCACCACTTACTCTTTGAACCTCTTTGCTTCCTTTAAATACAGCAAGAGTTGGGATACTTCTTATCTTAAAACGAGAGCCTAAAAACTGCTCTGTTTCAGTGTTTACTTTAACAAAAATTGCTTTGAGTGGAAACTCCATAGAAACTGCACCAAAAACTGGAGCAAAAGCTTTGCATGGACCACACCATGGAGCCCAAAAGTCTACTATAACTGGCAAATCAGAGTTATCTATAATCTTATCTATATTGCCAGCATCTGCTGTTATGATTTTATTTTGAAGTAGAGAATTTTTACAGTTTCCACAATTTGCTTTTTTGTAACTATCTTTTTTTGGTACATTGTTTATGCTTAAACAGTGTGGACATATAACTTTCATATATTTCTCCTGTTTTTATTTGTATTATAGCACAAGAGCTACAA
>JALSME010000080.1 GCA_026987955.1 Sulfurospirillum sp. | reverse complement strand
TTATAAAAAAATAGGAGAAATAATGACAATATTTACAAAGATAATTAACGGTGAAATTCCTTGTAACAAAGTTCTTGAGAATGATAACTTTTTGGCATTTCATGATATAAATCCAAAGGCACCTATTCATATACTGATTATTCCAAAGACAGAGTATAAGTGTTTTCAAGATGTTGATCCTGAAATCATGTGCGAGATGACAAAGTTTATACATGAAGTCGCTAAACTTTTAGGATTAGATGAAAATGGTTATAGACTTATAACAAACAATGGAGAAAATGGAGGGCAAGAGGTCTTACATCTACACTTTCATCTCTTAGGTGGTGCAAAACTTAGCTGGAATCACCTGAGTGATAGTGATTCAAAGAATTTTATCTAGAAAAGGAAAGATACTTCGTATCTATTTTTATTTGGGGTCAAAGCTAAACTTGTAAACTTTTTGTTCCAAAAAAGTTTAAAGTATTAGCAATGACCCCTATTGTTGTTATTGCGTACTCAACTTTTTTTCATCCAGTTTTCAAAATATTCTAGTTGAGCCAAGGTAGAACATGTTGCTGTTCCACCTTGAGAACTTCTTGCATTCATAGAAGTTTCAAGTTGTAGTGTTTCTATTACATCTTCTTTAATTTTTGGTTCAAATTTTTGTAACTCTTGTAGATTTAACTCGCTCATGTCTTTTGAGTTTTCTTCGGCAAATGCAACTACTTCGCCTGTTAGTTTGTAAGCATCTCTAAAAGTGTATCCACAATTTGCTGTTAAATAATCGGCCAAATCGGTAGCACTTAGATGACCTTTTTTAGTGGCTTTTAGCATTGCTTGCTCATCAATTCTCATACCTTTAAGTGCTTCACTTAGGATTTTTACTGAAATCTTTGCAGTTTTTACACTATCAAAAACTCCCTCTTTATCCTCTTGCATATCTTTATTATATGCTAGTGGTAAACCTTTTAAAACAGTAAGCAAAGAGATAAGATTTCCATTAACTCTTCCTGTCTTTCCACGAAGAAGCTCAGGAACATCTGGATTTTTCTTTTGAGGCATGATTGAGCTGCTTGTACTATACTCGTCACTAAGCTCTACAAACCCAAATTCACTACTACTCCAAAGAATTATCTCCTCTGATATACGGGAAATATGCATCATCAATGTTGAAATATTAAAAAGAATTTCAAGTGCAAAATCTCTATCACTCACAGTATCTAGACAATTTATACTGACACTATCAAAACCTAAGAGACTTGCTTCATACTCTCTATCTGTTTTATACGGACTTCCTGCAAGTGCAGCACAACCTATTGGTGAGATATTGTTACGCTTATATGAGTCTTCTAGTCTCTCAATATCTCTTTTAAACATAGAAACATATGCAAGCATATGATAGGCAAAATTAATGGGTTGAGCATGTTGTAGGTGAGTCATACCAGGCAGAAGTGTTTTTGTATGTTTTTTTGATATATTAAGTAAAACTCTCTCTAACTCAAGTAGTAGTGAAATTATCTCTTTATTGCTTTTTAAAACATACATTCTAAAGTCAAGTGCAACTTGATCATTTCTACTTCTTGCTGTATGCATTCTTTTTGCATCATCCCCAATAATAGTGCTTAATCTACTCTCAATTGACATATGAATATCTTCATCTGCTATATTAAACTGGTATTTTCCCTCTTCTATCTCTTTTTTAATTATTGCTAAACCATCAATAATCTTATCTCGTGCATCATTAGAAATAATATCTTGTTTTGAAAGCATTTTGACATGAGCGATTGAGCCTTCTATATCCTGAAGATAGAGCTCTTTATCAAACATAATAGATGCATTAAACTCATCCAATAGCTTTGCCTTTGGGGCTGTAGTTTTACCAGAAGCGACTTTTGACAATGTAAATCCTTTTTATAAACTGACCTTACGCACCATCTATATTTTTAGATGGTGCATAAGGTCAGTTAGAAAATGAGGGAGCCCTAGCTCCCTCTATGAAAGTTATAACTTTGGACCAGCTCCAGAAAAATCTGAATCTTCTGTTATGTATTTTTTAAAATTATCTATAAACATTTGAGCAAGCTCTTTTCTTGAGGCATCAAATAGAGACTTATTTTTCCAAGTTTTTCTTGGGTCCAACATATCCGTCTCAACCCCTTCGAGCTTTTTAGGAATACTAAATCCAAAAATCTCTGTTTTCTCAAACTCTTCATTTTCAATGCTACCATCAAGAATTGCATTAATACAAGCTCTTGTTGCCTTGATACTCATACGAGTTCCAACTCCATATGCACCACCTGTCCAGCCAGTATTGACCAAGTACACATCAACACCATGTTCGTCTATTTTTTTACCAAGAAGTTTTGCATATACTGTTGGATGAAGTGGCAAAAATGCTTCACCAAAACATGAACTAAATGTAGCTACTGGTTCTGTAATTCCACGCTCTGTTCCTGCAACTTTAGCGGTATAACCACTCATAAAATAATACATTGCCTGCTCTTTTGTAAGTCTTGAAACTGGAGGAAGTACTCCAAACGCATCGGCACTTAAAAAGATAATTTTTTTAGGGTGAGGAGCTTTAAGAGATCTTTTATGATTTTCTATATGCTCAATTGGGTAAGAGACTCTTGTGTTCTCTGTTTTACTTCCATCACTGTAATCAACCCTTCCATCTTCATCAATAACAACATTTTCTAAAAGTGCATTTTTTCTAATTGCACCAAATATTTCTGGTTCACTTTGTGGATCAAGTCCTATACACTTAGCATAACACCCACCCTCAAAGTTAAATACACCCTTATCATCCCAGCCATGTTCATCATCACCAATCAATCTTCTTTTTGGATCAGTTGAAAGTGTTGTTTTTCCTGTTCCACTAAGTCCAAAGAAAAGAGCTGTATCATTTTCTGGTCCTACATTTGCAGAACAATGCATAGGAAGTTTACCTTCAAGTGGAAGCCAGTAGTTCATCATTGAAAAAATTCCTTTTTTCATCTCACCACCATACCAAGTGCCGCCTATTATTGCTATATTTTCTTCAACATTAAAAATTATAAATACATCTGAATGTAGTCCATGTTTTTCATAATCTTCATTATTTAGTTTTCCGGCATTATACATAGTAAACTCTGGTTTAAAGTCTTTTAACTCTTCTTCAGTAGGACGAATAAACATATTTTTTACAAAGTGAGCTTGCCATGCAATCTCAGTTACTACCCTAATACTCTTTCTACTCTCTGGTGCTGCTCCACAATATGCATCTTGAATATATATATTCTTTCCTGAAAGTTGTTTCTTAACTTTTGCAAATAGATCATCAAAAATCTCTTTTGAAACTGCTTTGTTAACATTTCCCCAAGAGATATATTTATTTGATGGCTCTTGATCAACAAAGTACTTGTCTTTAGGGCTTCTTCCTGTAAATATACCAGTATCTACTGTAAATGTACCATTTGATGTTACATGTCCATATGGATCTGCTTGTTCTTTTTCATAGAGCTCATCATAGCTCAAATTATGATATATATTTTTTATATCTGTTAAACCTAGGTTTTCAAGTCCATTTACCTTAGACATTCTTTATCTCCGCTTTTTTATTTAAATATTGATAACAGTACACCAGCTGCAACGGCAGAACCAATTACACCAGCAACATTTGGACCCATAGCATGCATAAGTAGCATGTTTGATGGGTCATATTTCATTCCCTCTTTATTAGAAACACGAGCAGCCATTGGTACAGCACTTACTCCAGCTGATCCTATAAGAGGATTGATTTTATTTTTACTAAATTTGTTCATTAACTTAGCCATTAAAACTCCAGCTGCCGTTCCGATTGAGAATGCTACCAAACCTAAGATTAAAATTCCCATAGTTTCAGCAACTAAAAATTTCTCTGCTGCAAGTTTTGAACCAACTGCAAGCCCTAAGAAAATTGTGACAATATTAATAAGAGAGTTCTGCATCGTATCAGAGAGTCTATCAACCACTCCTGAAACTCTAACAAGATTACCAAAAGTAAGTGCCCCTATAAGTGGTGTTGATTCAGGAAGTATTAAAATTGATAACATCAATACAGTAAGAGGAAATACCATTTTTTCCAGCTTGCTAACATCTCTAAGCTGTTTCATCTTAATTTTTCGCTCTTCAACTGTTGTAAAAAATCTCATAATTGGAGGCTGAATAATAGGAACTAATGCCATATAAGAGTAAGCAGCAACTGCAATAGCCCCCATCAAATCTGGTGCTAATCTTGAAGCTACAAATATAGAAGTAGGACCATCTGCTCCACCAATAATAGATATAGCAGCCGCATCTTTTAGAGTAAAGTCAAAAATCTCTGTATATTGAGAAAGAGCTAGAGCACCTACAAGTGAGCCAAATATACCAAATTGAGCTGCAGCACCAAGTAGTGCTGTTCTTGGATTAGCAAGAAGTGGGCCAAAGTCAGTCATCGCACCAACACCCATAAAAATTATGAGTGGAAACATCTCATTTTTTATACCAGCTTCAAATAATACCCCAATAAAACCCTCGTGTCCAATAATATTAGCAAGCGGGATGTTGGCTAAAAGACCACCAAATGCAATTGGCAGTAGTAGAAGTGGCTCAAAACCTTTCCCAATAGCAAGATAAAATAGAAAAAATGTAACCAAAATCATGATTACTCTACCCCAGCTTTGAGCAAATTTACTCAATGGCTCTCCAAGTGCATTTGTTGCACCCTCAACTGGATTTAGAAAAGCATAAATACCTGTTGTTGTATAGAAATTATGAAACATTTCAGGTATACTCTTTGCAATATGCTCTTTTTCAACTATAGGTGCATTCTTGGCAACTTCTGAAGAGGCATATAAAGGATTTGCTAAAAAATTAATAGCAAAAAGTGTTAAAAATATAAATAGTAAATTTTTCATATTTAGAACTCTATATGATGACCAAAGTCTGACCATTTTCTACACTATCACCTTGTTTAACCAAAATAGAAGTAACCACTCCATCTTTAGGTGCAACAATTTCAATCTCCATTTTCATAGCCTCAAGAATTAATAGAACATCTCCCTCTTTTACACTGTCACCTACATTTGAAGTTAATTTAAAAACACTGCCTGGAAGGCTTGCTACTATCTCTTCTCCACTTGATGCAGATACTGTAGTAGCTGATGGTGCTGCTGATGTTACAGATTTTACTTCAACTGAAGCATCTAATCCTTCGCTAACTTGTACATTAAATTTCTCTCCATTTACTACTACTGTATATTCTCCATTTGAATTTGCCACGCTTGTTTTCTCCTGTTTTACATTGATTTCATTTTTTCTAACATTTATTGTTGCTTCACCTTTTAGAAAAGCAATACCTTTTTCTTTACAACTTGCAGCTATAAAAATATGTTCATCATTAATAGCAATACCCTCTTTTTCCAATATATCTTGTGTATATTTTAAAGATTTTGTCTCATCAGCATCTGCAATATCTATCGCATTTTGTGTTGTTGGATCTAGTTTTAACTGCTCTGATGCTAGTTGTACTATCTTTTCATCTGGGGCTGTTGGTGTATGTCCAAAGTAGCCAAGAACCATTTTGCCATAACCATCTGCAATCTTTTTCCAATCTCCGAACATAACATTGTTAAATGCTTGTTGAAAGTAGAACTGACTTACCGGTGTTACGCTTGTTCCATATCCACCTTTTTCTACAACTTCTCTCATGGCTTTTATTACTTCTGGAAATTTATCTAGTATGTTATTGTCTCTCATCATTTGAGTATTTGCTGTAAGTGCACCACCTGGCATTGGTGAAAATGGAATAAGAGGTGAAACTTGTGTAGCTTCCGGCGGCATAAAGTAATCTTTTAAGCAATCCTTCAAAACCTCTTCATAAGTTAAAATTTTCTCTAATTCCAATCCTCCTAGATCAAAATCTTTTCCTTTAACTGCATGAAGCATTGTTAAGATATCTGGCTGAGATGTGCCTCCACTTACTGGAGATGCTGCTAAATCTATACCATCGATTCCAGCTTCAAGAGCTGCAAGGTAACAAGCCACGCTAACTCCTGCTGTCTCATGTGTATGAAGTCTGACATGTGTATTTTCTGGCAATAATTTTTTTGCCATTTTAATCGTCTCAAAAACCTTTTGAGGGCTTGAAGTTCCACTGGCATCTTTAAAACAGATACTATCATATGGTATACCTGTATCTAGTATCTTTCTCAAAGTTTTTTCATAAAATCCTACATCATGAGCACCAGTGCATCCAGGAGGCAGTTCCATCATAGTCACAACAGCCTCATGCTTAAGTCCATGATGTGTAATTCTCTCGCCACTATATTTTAAATTCTCAATATCATTTAAAGCATCAAAATTTCGTATAGTAGTTGTACCATGTTTTTTAAACATTTTTGCATGAAGATCAATAAGCTCTCTGCTTCCTGTATCTAACATTACTGTATTAACTCCACGAGCTAGAGTTTGCAAATTTGCCTCTGGTCCTGCTACTTCTCTAAATCTATCCATCATATCAAATGCATTCTCATTTAAGTAAAAAAATAGGCTTTGAAATCTTGCTCCACCACCAAATTCAAAATGACTTATACCAGCTTCTCTCGCAGCTTCAACTGCTGGAAAAAAGTCATCCATTAAGACTCTGCCTCCAAAAACTGACTGAAAGCCATCTCTAAATGTTGTATCCATAATATCAATAAATTTTTTTGCCATTACTTACCCTCTTTAGAATTTTTAAAAGTTGTAATTGCAGCTGTAATTGCAGCTACTAGTGCCTTGTTATCTTGTTGTTTAGGTTGTAATGCAGATTGTCTATTTGGAACTGCAACCTTTTTTTCTGGAAAATATTTATTTATAATTTTTGATTGAAAATGTAATATTATTACCATTACAACCAAAAACACAAATACTGTAACCATTCCCAAAACCATAAATTTAAAACCCTCTGAAAGCAGATCAATCTCCATATTTTTAGCCCTTTTTATTTATGTATAAACATTATATTATCATAGTATTTATTAAATAAAGCATATATAAATACCAACTTAAAATCATATATTGTTTATGTGTAATTAGGTAATAAATTCTATTATTGCCACTCTACATGTAGAGCTCATTTTGTACAGCGATCAACTAGGTAAAATATAGAACGATAGTCTATACCACTATGTTCACTTAGTCCTATCTCACAAGTCTTACTGGTTGAAAATGCATACTTTACATCACTTGGGATTGAACTTTTCAAATTTCTAAGTGCTGATTTGTTTAACTCTGGGAATGTAAATCCTCGGTCTCCTGCGAAACCACAACAGCCAACATCAGCTGGAACTGTCACATTTTCACTACACATTCTTGCTATCTGCTCAAACTTTTCACTAAGTCCTGTTTTTCTTGTACTACAAGTTGTATGTATTACTATAGGCTCTGATGTCTTTTTAAACTCAAGTTTATCTACTAAAAACTCTAATATAAACTCGACAGTATCATAAACTCTCAAATCTTTTGGAAAATTAGATGCAATTGTTTTACTACATGGACTCATGTCGCAAAGTATTGGGTATTTTCCATTTTTACTTACTATTCGTAGCTCATTTTCAAGCTCATCTGATTTCTTTTTTCCCTCTTTAGTATAGCCTTTTGAGCTAAATGGCATACCACAACATAGGCTATCAATATTTGAAGGTATGACTACTTCATATCCCGCACGCTCAAGTAAACCTATAACAATAACATCTAAAGGTTTCTCAGCATCTTTTTCATTTGGATTGGCCATAGTTCTATTTATACAAGATGAAAAGTATACAACTTTGTCTTCACTTTTTAATGTTGTTTTTGGCTTAAATTTATACCCACTTGGTAAGGATTTTGTCCACAAAGGGAGTCTATCTCCACTTATGCTTCTTAGAGTTGTACTCATTTTAGTCATAGTTTCATTTGATATTATATTTTTATTTATCCACTTTACACTGCTCATAGCAACTCTTCCTGCACTCAAAATTCCCGCATAATTATCTACTATACTACCTGCAATCTTGTGTCCTAAAGATCCTATTTGCTCACTTCTTAGTTTTTTTGTTAAGCTTCCTGTATCTATATCTACTGGGCAACTCATGGAACAAAGTGAACATGTAGCACATGTTTCTATGCCATCGTACTGATACTGCTTCTTAAACTTTTCAAGTTCAACCCCCTCTAAGCCCATCATATGACGCATCGCTGCTGTTCTTTGTCTTGGTGTAAGTGTTAGCATATTGGACGGGCAGGTTGGTTCACAAAATCCACACTCAATGCACTTGTCTACAATATCATCTGTTCTTGGCATTGATTTAAAATTCTTAAGATGTATTTTTTTATCATCGTTTAAGATAACACCCGGATTTAAAAGTCCTTTTGGATCAAATAGATGCTTAATAGACTTCATAAGTTCGTAAGCATCACTGCCCCACTCAAGTTCAACAAATGGAGCCATATTCCTGCCTGTTCCATGTTCTGCTTTTAAACTACCTTTATACTTAATAGCCACTTGATTTGTAACATCATCCATAAACTCTTCATATCGCTTTATCTCTTTTTTATCTTCAAATTCTTGAGTAAATACAAAGTGCAAATTTCCTTCTAAAGCATGACCAAAAATCAAAGCTTCGTCATAGCCATGTTTTTTAAATATCTGTTGAAGCTCAAGTGTTGCTTCAGCTAAGTCTTCAATAGGATATGCAATATCTTCAATAACAACAGTCGTACCAGACTCTCTTACAGCTCCAACAGCAGGAAAAAGACCTTTTCTAATTTTCCAATAAAGTGTATACTCCTCGCTTTTATTTGTAAAATAAAGTGGTAACTCTGGAACTATTGGTTTGAGAGTTTTAAGAATAATATCTATATTTTTTTCAAGTTCCTCTTTTGAAGGTGCTCTTGTTTCAACCAAAAGTGCAGTTGCCTCTGCACCTAATGTCTTTAAAAAATTAGGCATTCCATCTTTGTTTTCTACACTTTTAAGAGCAGTTCTATCCATGATTTCAGCTGCATTTACATTTTTACGGCACTTAGTTTTAAGTTTAATTACAGCATCACAAGCATCTTCAATATTTTTAAATATCATCAAAGAACTTGCTTTATTGCTATACTCTGGAACTGTTTTATATGTTATATCTTTTATGAAACCTAGAGTGCCTTCACTCCCTATCATTAGATGAGAAATCATATCTATGGGATCATTAAAATCAACAAGTGCATTTAGTGCATAACCACAGGTATTTTTAATCTTAAATTTTCTTAATATTTTATCATGAAGTTTTTTATTTTTTTTCACATTTTGTGATAATGTTCTTAACCCTTCAACTAAACTTCCATGGGTGTCAGAAAACTTTTTAATACTTTTTTTTGAAGATGTATCAAGCTCACTTCCATCATAAAAAATAATCTTCATACTTTTAAGGGTTTTATAGGAATTATCAGCTACACCACAGCACATTCCACTTGCATTATTTGCTGCAATTCCTCCTATCATTGCAGAACTTATGCTAGCTGGATCTGGACCAATTTTTTTACCAAATGGTAAAAGTGCTTGATTTGCACTACATCCTAAAACAGATGGCTCAAGAGTAACTAAACTTGCATCTTCATTTATACTGATTTTATTCCAATCTCTCGAAGTAACTATTAAAATAGAATCCGTAATAGCCTGACCTGAGAGACTAGTACCTGCTGCACGAAATACAACAGGCAGATTCATACTAGATGTAATTTTTAAAATTTCCCTTACCTCTTGTGCAGTTTTAGCCCAAATAACTATCTTTGGTATAAGTCTATAAAAAGAAGCGTCTGTTCCGTATGCAAGAGTATGAAGTGGATCAGTAAAAATTCTCTCTTTTGGTAATGTACATACAAGATGATTGTAAAAATCAAGATATTTTCCATTTAGTAAGTTCATGTGTATATTCCTTTAGGGTACCTCTAATAATAGGTACCCTTAATTATATTTAAACAATTTAAGTATGATAATTTTACTTAATAGTTCTAAAAATCTATACCAAACCAACCTGGCTCAATCACTAAAATAGCAAGAATTGCAATTTGTATTAAAATAAATGGCATAACACCTTTGTATATATCTGTCGTTCTCACACTTGGTGGTGCTACTCCCCTTAAGTAGAAGAGACTAAAACCAAAGGGTGGTGTCAGGAAAGATGTTTGAAGATTCATCGCAATTAAAATTGCATACCATACAGGGTTTATGTCAAGAGCCATAGCAATTGGAACTAAAATTGGCACAATAATATACGAAATTTCAACAAAATCAATAAAGAATCCTAAAAACATAATCACTAACATAGAAACAATTATAAAGCCCCACTTTTCACCTGGTAGGCTTAACATTACCTCTTCAACAATTGCATCACCTCCCGTATAGGTAAAAACCATTGAAAATGCTGTTGCTCCAATTAAAATTGCAAAAACCATAGCTGTTACTTTTGAAGTCTCAAGTGCTCCCTCTTTTAGCATGTCTATTGAAAAGACTCCATACATCATTGCCAAAATCATAGCACCAATTGCACCAACTGCAGCTGATTCTGTTGGGGTTGCAACTCCAGCAAATATTGAACCTAAAACTAAAATAATAAGCACCAATGGAGGAATTATAGCTTTTAGGGCTGTTAATATTTGTCTAAACTTAGTTCCTGCGTCCTCATCAACAGGTATTGCAGGAGCCACACTTTTGTTAAAAAATGAAATTACAATTATGTATAAAACATATGCTCCAACAAGAGCAAGTCCAGGAAAAATAGCAGCTTTAAAAAGATCTCCGACAGGCACTTGAAAAACATCTCCAAGTATAATAAGAACAATTGAAGGAGGTATAATTTGACCAAGTGTTCCTGAAGCACATATTACACCCGTTACTAGCTTTTTATCATAATTATACTTTAACATAACAGGAAGCGATATAACCCCCATGGCAACAACACTTGCTCCAACAACACCAGTAGATGCAGCAAGTAAAGAGCCAACAAGAACTGTACTAATAGCAACTCCACCTCTCATCTTTCCAAAAAGTGAACCCATAGACTCTAAAAGTCTCTCTGCAAGTCCTGTTTTTTGTAAAATAATTCCCATAAATATAAAAAGAGGAACAGCCATCAAAATTGTATTTTGCATAATTGAGTAGATTCTAAAGGGCATAAATGCAAACATACTAATGCCTGTATCAACTAAACCCTCCATAAGAGGTATTTCATCTTGAACTGCCTCTAAAATCCCAGCAGCCAAACCAAAGAAAACAGAAACAGCACCAAATGTAAAAGCAACAGGAAATCCGATAAGCAGCATCACAAGAGCTACAAAAAACATTATGATACCAATCATAATAGCACCTCACTGTGTTTGTCTTCAACACGGTCTTTTCTATATATATTTAAATTTTTAATAAAAAATCCAAATGTGAAAAATATAAGTACCCAAAAAGATCCAGGAATTAAAGCCTTTACTATCCACCTATATGGTAGACCACCAGGGTCTCCACTAATCTCACCTGATTCAAATGCTTCTAAAACAAACTCAACTGAATTAGTTGCTACTAAAAGTGATATAGGAAGTATAAATACTACTGCACCCATCATATTGACCCATGCTTTTGTTCTCACACTCCAACCATCATACAATATATCAACTCTTACATGAGCATCTTCCATCAAAGAGTATGACACACCAAAAAGAATCAATACTGAAAAGAGATGCCACTCCATCTCCTGCATAGCGATTGAGCCATGAGAAAAAACATATCTCATTACCACATCATAAAATACATTTGCTGTCATAAGCAACATAACAAGAAACAAAAATATACCCAAAATTTTTGTCAACTTTGTATAGAACAAGTCTATTTTATCTAACATAACCATCCTTATCC
>JALSME010000079.1 GCA_026987955.1 Sulfurospirillum sp. | reverse complement strand
AATTGACCTATTATTGGTGAAGGAATATATTCACCGATTACTTTGGATACATAAATTTCACCATTTTTTAGATTTTTAGATTTTTCAAAATAATCTTCAGCATGCAAGTAAGTATTCTGCTTATCAGATATATTTGTCAAGTTTTTATTGATAGAAGAAACTTTATATAGCTCTTGACCATTTAGATCATAGAAACTAATTTCTTTGTAGATGGGTATAGCTTTTTTTCTAATTTTTTGTTTTTTTATTTTATGAAATTCATTGGAATTATCTTCTATGCTTGATTGCATACTAACTATATTTTGGGTGCTATTGCTTTTTGTGACCCATTTGTTACTATTGGTATCATAATAATATTTTGCAGGCAAATAAATATCTTTTGTTTTTTGTGCATAAAATTTTTTAAGTATTTTTTGATTTATATTTAGTTTTGATAAAAAGAGTATATCATTGTCAACTGTTTTTAAAAAGTTGGCAATTTCATTGGCAAGCATAACTGTTTTATTTTCTAAATTTAGCTTAGATTTTTCATCCAATGCTTTTATACTCTCTTTGATGGCAGTACTTGTGGTATTCTTAATAGATACTTGACTTCTATCAATTATACTCTCAGAACTACTCCTAAGCAAAGAATCAATTTCAGTAAAACTTTTAACACCTATATACGCTAGTAGAAAAAGTGGAAACACTTTAAAAACTATGAATATAATAATAAGTTTTAATTTTATCGAATAGCTTTTATAATTAAACATAATTTAATAATACTCTATTAAATATTAATCTAAACTAAATATATTCTTATATCTACATATCTTGATTTAATGATTAAAATATAGTATAATCCAAAATTGAAATCTGAATCAAAGGAAATGTATGGAATGTTTTTTGACAACAATAAGTGCTGTAAACGATGAGACAAGAGTTAAATTATTGAGATTTATATATATCAATAAAGAGGTATGTGTATGCGATATTGAGGCATCATTTGGAATGATTCAGTCACGAATATCAAGGCATCTAAAAATTTTAAAAGATGCTGGCTTTTTAAGTGTTGATAGGCGAGGTAGATGGGCTTACTATACAGTTAGATCTCCGATTGATAAGTTTAGAGAAGAGATTATTAAAGAGATTGGGTATTTGGATTTTGAACTACCAAGTATATGCTCTACATGTAAAGAGTCAAAATGATACTTGCTATATCTCTGTTTATTGTAACTTTGGTTTTTGTTATATGGCAACCAAAAGGTTTACAGATTGGTACAACAGCAATTATTGGTGCAATTTCAGCATATGTTTTGGGCGTAGTTAATCTTGAAGATGTTCTAAGTGTTATAGACATTGTGTGGGATGCTACCTTCGCTTTTATAGGTATTATTATACTCTCGATGGTTCTAGATGAGCTTGGTTTTTTTGAGTGGTGTGCTATAAAGATGGCAAAGCTTTCTGGTGGAAATGGCAACAAAATGTTCATATATTCACTTCTACTTGGCTCATTTGTTGCAGCACTTTTTGCAAATGATGGTGCAGCTTTGATTTTAACTCCTATTTTACTATCTAAAATGAGAATTTTAAAGCTAAATCCAAAAACTATACTTTCATTTTTGCTTGCTGGCGGTTTTATAAGTGACAGTGCATCACTGCCATTTGTATTTTCAAACTTGACCAATATTGTGACTGCTAACTATTTTAGTATAGGTTTTGGAGAGTATTTGAGCGTAATGATAGTTCCATATATAGTTAGTACAGTAGTATCAATCGGTTTTTTATGGCTTATTTTGAGAAAAGATATTCCAGCCAAAGTAGATATAGGGCTTTTAAAAGATGCAAATAGTGTATTGAAAAATAAAACACTTTTTTATATTTCTTGGTTTTTTCTAGCTATCCTTCTTATTAGTTATTTTGTTGGTGATTATTTTAATCTTCCGATTTCTATATTTGCATTAGGTGGTGGAGCAATATTTTTAATGATTTCTACATTTTTTGGTGTATCTAAGCCATATGAAGTTATCAAAAATGCACCTTGGCAGGTTGTTTGGTTTAGTGTTGGGCTGTATGTTGTTGTTTATGGCTTAAAAAATGCTGGTTTGACTGACTATCTTAGTCTTCTTATTGAGTATTTTTCAACAGCTGGAGATACTGTGGCTATAATAGGAACAGGTTTTACTTCGGCAATACTGAGCTCAATTATGAACAATATGCCGACAATCATGATCATGGATATTGCACTACAAGATACAACAAATCAAGCTTTGATATATGCAAATATAATAGGCTCAAATCTTGGTCCTAAGATGACACCGTTTGGCTCACTAGCAACTCTGTTATGGCTACATGTATTGAGTAAAAAAGGTGTCCATATAGGATTTTGGCAATACTCAAAGTTTGGATTTATGGTAACACCACCAATACTTTTGATTGTTTTGCTTAGTCTTAAATTAGTTTTTTAAAGGTTATTTATGAAAAAAGTTTTAGTTCTTTGTACAGGAAATAGTTGCCGTTCTATCATAGCAGAAGCTCTTATTAACAGCTATGTTGATGGTGTCAAAGCATATAGTAGTGGAGTAAAAGCATCTCTATATGTAAACGAATTAGCAGTTCGAGTTTTAAAAGAAGAGGGGATTTGGAGTGATAAGTATTATTCAAAAAAACTAGAGGAAGTTTTACATATTGATTTTGATTTGATTGTTACAGTATGTGACAATGCAAAAGAGAGTTGTCCAATGTTTCCTAAAAAAACAGAAGTTATGCATATCGGATTTGAAGACCCAGATGGAAAAGATATAGCGGAGTTTAGAAAAACTGTAAAAGAGATAAAAGAGAGATTGCTACCTAAGATAAAAGAGAGATATAATGTGGCTTAGTTTTGTAGATTTTCTAGTATTTGAAAAGTTTGGAATGAGTGGAAGTATAGGTAATGCTGTTCACTTTTTTATCTATGATTCAGTAAAAATTTTGACTTTAGTTTTAGTTATTATTTATCTTATATCTTTTATGCAAACATATATAAAAACGGAGACCGTAAGAGACTTTATAAGAGGAAAATCACAGTTTGCAGGAAACTTCTTCGCAGCACTATTTGGTATATTGACTCCCTTTTGTTCTTGCTCTTCAATACCGCTTTTTCTTGGGTTTACACAAGCTAGGATCCCGAGAAGTGCTACTTTTTCATTTTTGATTAGTAGTCCTATGAACAATGAGATAGCAATTGCTATTCTTTTTGCAACATTTGGCTGGAAGATTGCTTTTTTATATACAGTTGTAGGATTAATTACTGCTATGATTGGTGGTTATATTGTTGGGAAAGTTAGTAGAGATGAGGATATACTTATAAAAATACCATATGTAGAGTCAAATGGTGAAGTCTATTTTGAAAAACTTGCATTTATAAAGAGGTTAAAAGATGCTTGGGAAAATGCATTTGGAGTTATTAAAGATATATATCTTTATGTATTGGTTGGTATAGCAATTGGAGCTGTAATACATGGATTTGTTCCAGCTGATTTTATTGCAAAGTATGCAGGGGCAGAAAATCCTTTTGCTGTTTTAGTGGCAGTAATTGCAGGTATACCTATGTATGCAGGAGCATCAACTGTTGCACCACTGATTGAGCCTTTAACAAATAAGGGTATGCTTATGGGTACAGCTTTGAGTTTTATGATGGCAGTTGTTGCATTGTCACTTCCTGAAGCGATGATACTTAAAAAAGTAATGAGTTGGAGGCTAATAGGTCTCTTTTTTGGTATAGTAGGAACTGGTATAGTGTTAGTTGGCTACTTGTTTAATATTATTTTATAAAGGACAACAGTATGGACATAAAAGTACTTGGAAGTGAATGTTGTGCAAATTGTGATGCACAGATGGAGATAGTAAAAAAGGCAATAGCAAAAGCTGGAAAGTTTGCACAACTTGAAAAAATAGAAGACTTAGTTAAGGTTATGGAATATGGTGTTATGAGTACGCCTGCTATTGTAATTGATGGAGAGGTAAAATCAAGAGGTAAAATACTAAATGAGCAAGAGGTTATTGCTCTTTTTGATTAATCCACAAGGGAGATTCATCTAGTGATGGGTCTCCTTTAAGTATTTCATATGGGCTATAATCAGCTTTGTAGTTAAGAGAAGGGCATTTTTCAACATAGTATCCTAAATATACCCATGGTAGCTTGTTTGTTTGAGCGATGTAGATTTGTTGATACATTGAAAATCTACCAAGAGAAAGATGTGCATAGTCTGGGTCATAGAAAAAGTATATTGAAGATATACCATCACTAAAAAAATCGACTAAATCAACCCCCACAAGCTTGTCATCTACAAAATATAATATCTCTTTACCAAAATTCATTGCACCACTAACATAGAGTTCATGGTAACTATTTGGACTAAGTGTGTAGTGTTTCCACTCCTTCTTAGCTTCCATGTGTTTATGGTATTTTTCATATAAGCTAAGATGCTGCATCGTGATAGTAGGCTTTTGAACAACAAATCTAGTATTTTGATTTTTTCGTATGGTCCTTCTAGCACTTTTTGAATAGCGATAGTTCAAGGCATCTATACGCAAAGATAGGCAGTCATTGCAACCAACACAGTTTGGTCTTGAGTAGTACTCACCAAATCTTCTCCAGCCTCTTTGAATAAGTTTTTGACTAAGAAGTTCGGGACATTTTTCTATGTACTTATACTCCATGCGCATTTTTTTATCTTTTAGATATGCACACTTTGCCTCAAGAGTAGAAAACTCAACTAATCTTCTAGGCTGCATCTATATTTTTTTGATTCCAGATTGTTTCATAAACGATTCAAAATCAGTTTTGAGTTTTTTTTCTTTGCTCTCTTTTAGCTCTCTATCTTTTTTTTCATTCTCTTCTTTTTCTGTTTTAGCTATATCTTTTTTTAGCTCTTTTAACTCTTCAAACATTGTCATTCCTTTCATACTCTTGCATTAGATTGTCTCTTAGCTCGTCTGCTAGTTTTTCTCCATCTTCACAGTTGTTTTTGATGAAACTGTCAAGCTTACTTAATATGTCAAATAGCTCTCCTTCTATCTCATCAGAGGTTTTCTTTTTTGCTAAAAGTGTTTCAAAAAATACAAGTTTACGAAGATAATCAGAAAGCTCTTCAATAAGGTCTTCTTCATCTTCTTGATTTTTTAGTATGTATCTTGGGTTTTCTATTTTTTTAGAACTATCTATATCTAGCTTTATAGCACGAATATGGTTCTGAATAGCTACTGAAAACTTTGCATACTTATCAAAGCTATTTGTATCACCTTTTTCATCAAGGTTGTCCGTAACATGTTTTATCTGTTTAATAAGTATAAAAGCGATTAATCCAACGACAAATATAACTGGAAATAGTTGATCCATATGTGAGCCTTATATAAGATTTTTAAAATTATAGCAAGAAAAGGTAAAGGGCTTATTAACAGCCCTCTACATGTAAAGATTTTAGTGAGAAAGTATCTGGTCTAGGAAGAGTTTTAGTCTGTCTGATTCTGGATTATCAAAGAACTTCTTTGGTGTATTTTCTTCAACAATCTGTCCTGCATCCATAAAGATTACTCTATCTGCAACTTTTTTAGCAAAACCCATCTCATGAGTAACACAAATCATAGTACGACCCTCTTTAGCAAGCTCAACCATAACATCTAGAACTTCACTAACCATCTCAGGATCTAGTGCTGAAGTTGGCTCATCAAAAAGCATGATATTTGGGTTTTTACAAAGACTTCTTGCAATTGCAACACGCTGTTGCTGTCCTCCAGAGAGTTGGTTTGGATACTTATCCGCTTGCTCTGCAATACCAACACGATCAAGAAACTTCATAGCAGTTGCTATTGCATCTTTTTTAGGCATATTTTTTACCCAGATTGGAGATAGCGTTAAGTTATCTAAAATTGAGAGGTGAGGGAAAAGATTGAAGTGCTGAAAAACCATAGCAACATCTTCACGAAGAGCCTTAATCTTTTTAATATCATCAGTAACCTCAATACCATCAACAACTATGCTTCCTTCTTGAAATTGCTCAAGGTAATTAATACATCTAATTAGAGTAGATTTACCACTTCCTGAAGGACCACATACAACGATAATTTCACCTTTTTTCACTTCAAGGTTAATATCCTTTAGTACATGAAAATCTCCATACCATTTGTTTAAATTTTTTATTTCTATTACGTTATTATCTTTCATTTTTATTCCTATTTCAAGTTTGTATCAAATTGTTTTTCTAATTTATTAGAGTATCTACTCATTCCATAACAGAATGCCCAGAATATAACCGTAACAAATACATATCCCTCTGTTTCCATACCTAGCCAATGAGAGTCAGCTGCGGTAATACGAACCATAGCAAGTAGATCAAATAGGCCAATAATAAGAACAAGTGTTGTATCTTGAAATAGTGATATGAATGCACCAGCAAGATTTGGAATTGCCACTTTTAGAGCTTGTGGAAGTATAACCAAAAGCATCTTCTGCCAATATGATAACCCAATAGCATCTGCAGCTTCATACTGTCCTTTTGGAATAGCTTGAAGACCTCCTCTAATATTTTCTGCAACATATGCTGCTTGAAACAGCGTGATACCTATAAGGGCTCTTAAAAGTTTGTCAAAAGATATACCCTCTGGAAAAAATAGAGGTAAAATTACAGATGACATAAATAAAATCGTAATTAAAGGTACACCTCTAATCATCTCAACATATGTAACACATACACTTCTTATGATTGGAAGGTTAGATTGTCTACCAAATGCAACAATGATACCTATTGGAAATGAAAAGACAATTCCAACAGAAGCAACAACAATAGTTAACATTAGTCCGCCCCACTTGTCTGTAGGAACTGATTCAAGACCAAATATACCACCTGCTGTTAGTATAAGAGAAATAATAAAATATGAAAATACAATACCAAATTTTACTTTTCCACTTTTTATAAATCTAAGACCTATAACTAAAGCAACAAACATTATTACTATTGCTTTAAGTCTCCATAGTTCTGTTTCAGGATAAAAACCATACAAGAACATATCCATTTTCATTTTAATAAAAACCCAGCATGCTCCATCGCCTGTACATTGTTCTCTAGTTGTGCCTACAAAATTAGCATCAAAGTATGCCCATTGAAGTAGGGGAGGGATAATTATGTATAGAAAACCAAATCCCATTAATGTCATAATCGTATTTAATGGTGAAGAAAAAAGGTTCTCTTTTATCCAGTGAATTGCTCCTTTAGTGCTTGAAGGAGCCTCTAGTGCCTGTTTTTGTTCATATACTGCCACTATCTCTCCTTTATTTTCATTTTATGGTTGAACCAGTTTAGTATAGCTGAAACTATTAAACTGATTGTTAAATAAACAAGCATTGTTATAGCCAAAATTTCTATTGCTTGTCCTGTTTGATTTAGTGATATACCAGCAAATACAGTTACTATCTCTGGGTAACCAACAGCTGCTGCTAAAGATGAGTTCTTTGCAAGGTTAAGGTACTGATTAATCACAGGAGGTATAGCTATTCTTATAGCTTGAGGAAGAACAACAAGCTTTAGTGATTGATATGATGACAATCCAATCGACGCTGCAGCCTCTTTTTGTCCTTTGCTTACCGCCTCAATACCACTTCTTACAGCCTCGGCAATAAATGTAGCTGTATATATAACAAGAGCAAATGTTAGTGCCAAAAATTCTGGCGAAATAACCTTTCCACCTCTAAAATTAAAGCCTTTTAGTGCAGGATAATCAAAATTAAAATTTGCACCACTAATAAAGTAAGTAATAATAGGAATTATTATTAATGCTCCAAGACTAGTTAGTAAAACAGGAAAATCTTTACCAGTTTCTTCTTGTCTTTTATTTGCCCACTTATTTAAGAAAAATGCGCCTACAACGACTACTAAAACACTTATACACACAGATATTGTAGTTGTATTTAAATCTGGTATAGGAAGATACAAGCCACGATTATTCATAAAAATACTATCAAGAAAATTTATGCTCTGTTTTGGACTTGGAAGGGCCCTTAAAACAACATTATACCAAAATAGAATCTGAAGAAGTATAGGTATATTTCTAAAGATATCTATATATGCTGCAGCGAGTTTTTTTATGAGCCAGTTATTAGATAGTCTAAAAACACCTATTATTAAGCCCAATATTGTTGAAAATATTATACCAATAAAAGTAATGATAAGAGTGTTTATAAGACCAACTAAAAAAACCCTACCATGTGTATCAGATGATGAAAATTTAATTGGTGCTTCATCTATCTCAAAACCAGCAGTTCCACTTAGAAAGTCAAAACCACTTTTAATGCCTCTTTGTTCTATATTGGCCATTGTATTGGAACCAATATACCACAAAAAAGCAACAAGTCCCAGAATTGTTAAAACCTGAAACAGCATTCCCCTAATTTTTTGATTTCTCAAAGCGCGCATCATGACGTAGCTTCTCCGAAAAGTAACAACATTTATATTATCCTTTGAATTAGGGCAGGAAACAATACCTGCCCATATATTTTATAGTAGTTTATTTGACTATCTAAATGGAGGTGAGTACTGAAGTCCACCCTCTGTCCATAAAGCATTAAGTCCTCTAGAAATTTTAAGTGGAGTGTTAACACCAACATTTCTTTCGAAAACTTCACCATAGTTACCAACTTGTTTAATTACCTGGTATGCAAAATCAGCATTCAATCCAAGATTAGCTCCCATCTTACCTTCAAGTCCAAGAATTCTTCTAATTCCAGGATTTTTTGAACTTTTTAGGCTATCGATATTCTTACTTGTGATTCCAGCTTCTTCAGCTGCAACCATTGAATTAAATGTCCATCTAGCAATATTAAACCACTGATCATCACCTTGTCTTACAACAGGTCCTAAAGGCTCTTTTGAGATGATTTCAGGAAGAACTATATGATTTGCTTTATCTTTAAGCTTAGTTCTTAGACCATAAAGTTGAGATGCATCTGATGTAAGAACATCACATCTTCCTGCCTCATAAGAAGCGAGTACTTGATCGTTTGAATCATAAGATACTGATTTGTACTTCATGCCTTTTGACTTAAAATAATCAGCAACATTTAGCTCAGTTGTAGTACCAGTTTGAATACAAACAGCAGCACCATCTAATTCAAGTGTACTTTTAACACCTAAATCTTTTCTTACCATGAAGCCTTGTCCATCATAATAGTTAACTGCTACAAAGTTAAAACCTAGTGATGTATCTCTAGTCTCTGTCCATGTAGTATTTCTAACAAGGATATCAATCTCACCTGATTGAAGTGCAGCAAATCTCTCTTTTGAGTTTAGGTTAACAAACTTAACTTTTTTTGCATCACCTAAAACAGCAGCTGCCATTGCACGACATCCATCAACATCTATACCTTTGTACTCTCCACCACTCACTATTTCTGAGAAGCCAGGTAGTCCTCCATCAACACCACATTTTACAACACCTGCTTTTTGTACATCTTGCAATGTACCCGCTGTTGCGCTCATACCTACAAATGCAAGTGCCGCCAATGATAACTTAGTAAACTTAGTCATACGAATCCTTTAAAATTTTTGTTTAGATGTTTTTAATATTAAAATTTAATCTTAAAAACGCCCAATGGAAGTATTGTACATAAAAAACTAAGGATTTAGATTAAATAGTTGTTTAAAATATAATCAAAGGTGAAAAATTTCAAAATTGTTTCATACAGTAACAGTGTGAGGAAAATGTTATTTTTTAATTTTAACTGAAAATATTATGAGAGCTGTCCATATGATTATGAATGTTATAAGTTTATCTAAATTAAATGGCTCATCATATACAAATATAGCAAGTATAAAGGCAATGCTAGGACCTATGAACTGTAAAAAGCCTAGTTTCATCATAGAAATTCTAACTGCCGCTGAATTAAACCAAATAAGTGGTATAATAGTTATAAAGCCAGCAGCAACTAGTAGCCAAGATGTGTAATCTAATGGAATTATAAAAGAATTTTTGTTGTTTATAACTAAATATGTTAAATAAGCAAGTGCAAGAGGAGATATAAGAAGAGTCTCCATAAGCAGTCCCGAGACGGATTCAACATTGAGCTTTTTTCGTGCTAACCCATAGAAGCCAAAACTAAATGCTAGTATAAGCGATATGATAGGTAGACTTCCAAGAGAGTATACTTGATATATAATTGCAAATATAGCAAGTAAAATTGCAACTGTCTGTTGTTTTGAAATTCTCTCATGAAAGAAGATATAACCAAGAACAACACTAACAATTGGGTTAATATAATAGCCTAAGCTTGCTTCGATAATTTTGTTGTTTGAAATTGCCCATATAAATGTAAGCCAATTTGTTGAAACTAGGATTGCAGATATAAACAGAATTTTTAGTTTTTTTTTATCTTGAAATAGAACAGAGAGTTTTTTTAGAGATTTGGTAAAAAGTAAAATAAGATACAAAAATAGAACAGACCATAAAATCCTATGAATGAGAACTTCAAAAGCAGTTACATGGCTAACTAGTTTAAAATATATAGGAACTAAACCCCAAAAAGTAAATGCTAAAACAGCATAAATAGTACCTTTTTTCTCTTCGTTCAAAAAATATCCTTTTAAAAAGGATGATTATACCTCATTTTTGTTATAATGATGAAATTTTTTTAAAAGGTAATAAGATGAGTAAGTGGTCAAGAGAATCGTGGAGAGAGTTTAATATAAAGCAGCAACCAACTTATCCAGATAATAAAGTATTAAAAGATGTGGAGATGGAACTAAATAAATTTCCACCATTAGTGTTTGCAGGAGAAGTAAGAAAACTAAAAAATGAACTTGCAAAAGTTGCTAGAGGTGAGGCATTTTTGCTTCAAGGTGGGGATTGTGCAGAAAGTTTTAGCGAGTTTAATGCAGACAATATTAGAGATATGTTCAAAGTTATGATGCAAATGGCAGTTGTTCTTACTTTCGCAGGTGGATGCCCTGTTGTTAAAGTGGGTCGTTTAGCTGGACAGTTTGCGAAACCAAGGAGTAGTGACTTTGAAGAAATTAATGGTGTAAAGCTTCCTAGTTATAGAGGAGATATTATTAATGATAATGAGTTCACAGAAACTTCAAGGGTTCCAGATCCACAAAGAATGATAAAGGCATATAACCAATCAAGTGCGACTATGAATCTACTTCGTGCATTTGCTCGTGGTGGTTTAGCAGATCTTCACAAAGTACATAAATGGAACTTAGATTTTATTAAAAATAGTGAACTTGGGGAGAAGTATCAAGACCTTGCAAACAAAATAACTGAAACTTTAGAGTTTATGGAAGCATGTGGCATAACATCTGCAAATACTCCAACTATAAATGAAACTACACTTTACACTTCTCATGAGGCACTTCTTATGAACTATGAAGAGGCACTAACAAGAGAAGATAGTCTAACTGGGGATTGGTATGATTGTTCTGCTCATATGCTCTGGATAGGAGATAGAACGCGAGATGTAAATGATGCTCATGTTGAGTTTTTAAGAGGTGTTAAAAATCCTATAGGTATCAAAGCTGGACCAACAATGACAGCAGATGGACTAATAGAGCTTATAGAAAAAGTTAATCCTGAAAATGAAGAGGGTAGATTAAATATTATTGTTCGTATGGGTGCTAGTAAGATTGAAAGTGAGTTTCCAAAGCTAGTACAAGCAGTAAAAAAGCATGGGAAGAATGTTATTTGGAGTATTGACCCAATGCATGGTAATACAATAAAGACATCTAATAATTACAAAACAAGAGAGTTTGGTGAAGTTCTTCGTGAAGTGAAAGGCTTTTTTAAAGTTCATAAAGATGAAGGTACTTTTGCAGGTGGTGTGCACTTAGAGATGACAGGTCAAGATGTAACAGAATGTACTGGTGGACATAAAGAACTTACCGAAAAAGATCTCGAGGCAAGGTACCATACTCATTGTGATCCTAGGCTAAATGCAGATCAAGCACTAGAACTTGCATTTTTAATTGCAGAGTCATTAAAAGAGTCTAGAAGTAGAGCTAAAGCCTTATAATTCTGTCACTGCACCATGATGCTAGATGTTCATCATGGGTGATAAGTAGGATTCCGACTCTATCTAAAAACTTTACTAGAAGTCTCATGACTTCTAGTTGAGTTACATTATCTAGTGCAC
>JALSME010000078.1 GCA_026987955.1 Sulfurospirillum sp. | reverse complement strand
TAAGGAAAATATTTTGTTCGAGATTTTAACAGATTCATTTAAGACAGCAGTCAATAAAATAAGATTTGCAGATGACGAGAAGTCACTAAAAAAGGCACTTGATACTCTAAAGAAATCACTTTTAAAAGCTGATGTTCATCACAAAGTAGTCAAAGATTTGTTAAAAGTTGTAGAAATTGAGACAAAAGCAAAGGGTATTGGGCAGCTTAATTTTCTAAAATCTTTAAAAGACAATCTAACTACAATGCTAACGGCACCAGGCAATCAAGGGTTTGTTTACTCTTCAAAGCCGCCAACAAGAGTGCTCATGGCAGGACTTCAAGGAAGTGGTAAAACAACTACAACAGTAAAATTAGCAAACTACTTAAAGCAAAGACAAAAGAAAGTTCTTATTGCAGCCTGTGATCTTCAGAGACTAGCAGCGGTTGAGCAGCTAAAACAACTTTGTGAGCAAAATGAACTTGATTTGTACTTTGATGAAAATGAAAAAAATCCAATTAAGATAGCAAAAGCAGCAGTAAAAAAAGCAAAAGATGGCTTGTATGATGTACTTATAGTAGATACAGCAGGTCGTTTGGCTATAGATGAAGAGTTAATGAGTGAGCTTAAAGAGGTTCAAAAGGTAATAGAGCCTGATGAAGTTTTTTATGTGGCAGATTCTATGACGGGTCAAGATGCCATAAGAAGTGCTGGTACATTTAATGAGAAGCTTGGCTTATCTGGTGTTGTACTAAGTAAATACGATGGTGACAGCAAGGGTGGAGTAGCTCTTGGCATAGCAAAACAGATAAATATACCACTTCGTTTTATAGGAACTGGTGAGAAAGTAGCAGATCTTGAGCTTTTTGTTCCTGATCGTGTTGTAAACCGTCTTATGGGAGAGGGTGATTTAGAAACTCTTGCAGAAAAAACAGCCGCAGTTATAGATGAAAAGCAAGCAAAAGCAATCACAAGAAAGATAAAAAAAGGCGAGTTTAATTTTAACGACTTTTTAGATCAGATGGAGCAGATGAAAAAACTAGGAAGTATGAAGTCTCTTATAGGTATGATTCCTGGTATGTCTGGTATGGCTGGAAAACTAAAAGATATAGATTTAGAAAACTCAGTTGAGATGAAGCGCATCAAAGCGATGATAGGTTCTATGACTAAAAAAGAGCGTGAAATGCCATCTTTGCTCAATAACACAAGAAAAAGAAGAATTGCAACTGGTGCAGGACTATCTAATATGGAAGTTAACAAGTTTTTAAAACAGTTCAAAAATGCTTCTAAAATGGCAAAAAAATTCTCTGGTAAAAAAGGTATGCAAGATTTACAAAATATGATGAGTCAAGCAAAACAAGGTGGCATACCAAGATAAACTTAAGGGTTATTTAGATATAATCCTCAAATCGTTTGGACTTACGAAATAATCCCTCTGTGATTGTAAGTCGTCAAGACGCTAGAAATGGCGGTAAGAGGCACTATAACTACTAAACTACTTATTTTGCCCCGTATTTACCTCCCAACATATTTTAAAGGAATGACATGACAGTTGTTAGATTGACAAGAATGGGTAGAAAGAAAAAACCTTTTTACAGAATCGTAGTTACAGATAGTAGAAAAAGAAGAGATGGTGGTTGGATAGAGTCTATTGGTCATTATGATCCTATGACAAAAGCAATTACAGTTGATACTGAGAGACTAGACTACTGGAAAAGCGTTGGCGCTAAGCTAAGTGATAGAGTAGCTAAGATAACTAAGTAAATAAAATGATAGAGAAATTTCTCGAAGAGTTTGCTAAACTTGTTGTTGATAAACCAGAGTTAGTAAGTGTTGAAAAAAAAGAAGTTGATGATACTTTTTGTGAAGTTATCATCACTGCAGATAAAGTAGACACAGGTAAGTTAATAGGCAAAGATGGCAAGATGATAAACTCTTTAAAAACTCTTATCTCTGGCTGTAAAGCTAAAGATGGTAAATCTTATAGAGTAACAGTTAAAGCTAACGATGAGTAAAAAAGATGCTCCTATAGAGGTCGCTCAGATTGGGCGACTTGTAGGTCTTAGGGGAGAACTTAAACTTCATATTCATAGTGATTTTCCTGAACAATTTAGTCCAGGAAGTAAGTTTGATACACAAAAAAAGATGACTCTTGAGATAGCATCTTACAATGCAAAAAGAGGTTTAGTTCTTTTTCGTGGATATGAGAGTCGTGAGTCAGCTGCTTGCTTGGTTAACTCGTTTCTTTTAACGACTATGGAAGATACACTTGAAGCTTGTGAACTTGAAGATGATGAGTTTTTTTGGTTTGATATTATTGGTTGTAAAGTAGAAGAAGATGGTATTGTTTTGGGAGAAGTAAGTGAGTTAGAGAGAATAGGGGATACTGACTATTTGGTCATTAGAACTGAAAAAACTCTAGTTGACAAGAAACTCTCAAAAACTTTTTTTCTGCCATATATTGATAGATATATAGTTTCAACTAACAAAGATGAAAAAGTTATATATGTCAAAGATGGATTAGAACTTTTAGAGAATAGTTGATGAAATTTACTTTTGTAACTCTATTTGAAAATTTAGTCTCACCGTATTTTGAGGATTCTATACTAAAAAGAGCGATTGAAAAAGATCTTCTTAGTATAGAGTTCTTTAATCCGAGAGATTTTACGACAAATAAGCACTCAAAAGTAGATGACTACCAAGCAGGAGGAGGAGCAGGGCTTTTGCTCAATGCTCAGCCACTGTTCGATACACTGAAAAAAATTAGGCATACAAATCCCAATGCCTACTTTGTATTTCCTGCACCAGCAGGAAAACCTTTTGTGCAAGCTGATGCAAAAAGACTTGCTAAAAAGGAAAATATCGTATTTGTCAATGGTAGATACGAGGGGATTGATGAAAGAGTTGTTGAAGAGTTTGCCAACGAGATTTTCTCGATAGGTGACTATGTTTTAACAGGTGGCGAGTTAGCTAGTTGTGTGATGAGTGATGCAATAAGTAGAAATATTAGCGGTGTTTTAGGAAATGAAGACTCTTTGAGTGAAGAGAGTTTTGAAGGTATGCTTTTAGAAGCACCATCCTTTACTAAACCTGCAACTTTTGAAAGCAAAACTACTCCCTCAGAGTTTTTAAAGGGAAATCACGCTAAAATAGCCAACTTAAAAAATAAGATGGCAAAACTGAAGACACAATACTTCAGACCAGACCTCTATGCTCGTAGTTGTACGAAGTGACATATGTCTGTACCCATAAATCCATAAGGAAAATAGATGAGAAATAAATATATAGAGTCTTTTGAAAAAGCTCAAATAGCTGAAAAAACTGTTCCAGATTTTAGAGGCGGAGACACTTTAAGAGTTGCTGTTGAGATTAAAGAGGGTGACAAAACAAGAATCCAGAACTTTGAGGGCGTTTGTATTGCAAGACGCGGTGAAGGAACTGGTGAAACTTTTATGGTAAGAAAAATTGGAGCTAACTCTGTTGGTGTTGAGAGAATATTCCCAATCTACAGTGATAGTATTCAGAGTATTACAGTTTTAAGACGCGGTCGTGTTAGAAGATCTAAGTTATTTTATCTTCGCGAAAGACGCGGAAAAGCTGCAAGAATCAAAGAACTTAAGAAAAAATAATAATATAAACGGCTCTTTTGAGCCGTTTTTAACTTATGAAAATATCTTCAGAGTGTTTGGACTGCATCCTAAACCAATCTACTCGTATATCTGACTTTTTAAAAGTAACTCCTGCTCAAGCAAAACAGATTACAAAAATAGCAAAACAGCATATAGAAAACTTTGATCACAATCTAACTCCTCCACACAATGCTACACCTATGTACGAAGATATTGCCAAGTACTTGCAAGTAAAAGATATCTATGCACTTATGAAAGATGATGCTAGTAAAAAAGCCTTAGAGTTTGACTCTACATGTAGAGATTATATAGAAGAAACTAACATGAAGCTACTTGGTGCTATCAAAACTGCAATCGCAGGCAATGTGATTGACCTTGCAGCTGAAGTTATGTTTGATTTAGAAGATGAGATAGCTAAGATTTTTAAAACAGATTTTGCTATAGACGACTTTGAGGAACTAAAGAGAAAACTTTCTATTTCAAAATGCTTGGTTTACTTAGCAGATAATGCTGGAGAAGAAATTTTTGATAAAATTTGTATAGAGACTATTAAAGAGATTTACCCTAATATAGAAGTTTACTATTTTGTTAGAGGTAAGCCTATCATTAACGATCTTACGGTGGAGCATGCAAAAAAATCTGGCTTAGATAAAATTACAACCCTTATTGATAGTGGAGTTCCTACTCCTGGATACACAAAAGAGTTTGCAACTAAAGAGGCAAATGAGCTTTTCAATAGTGCAGATTGTATTATATCTAAGGGTATGGGAAACTATGAGTGTCTAGGAGATGGAGATAATTTTCCAATATTTTTTTTATTAAAAGTAAAGTGCCAAGTGGTTGCTCGTGAAATTGGTGCAAATCTTGGTGATATTGTTTGCAAAAAACTGTAACAAAAATTGCACCAAAAACTTTCTAATATTATAAAAATATTAAAACTAAAAACAGGTAAAACACCATTTAAAACTGATTAAGAAAAGTTTTATATATATAAAAGTTATAACGGATATAATAAGAATAATATAGAGTACATGGGGGTACTAGATGAATTCATCTATTAGTGTTTCAGAATTTGGTAGTGACAATAAAAGGCGTGTTGCAAAGGTAAAAGAGTTTTTAGACAAAAATGGACTAGATATGTCATCAGATGTTGAAGTATTTGTTACTATAAAAGATGAAGATGAGATGATAGCTTGTGGTGGACTTGCAGGTAAAGTTCTTAAGTGTATTGCAGTAGATAGTAGTAGGCGAGGGCAAGGATTAATACTAAAGGTTGTTACTCATCTACTTAATGCAGCGTTTACAAGAGGTACAAAAGAGTTATTTCTTTTTAGTACTCCTAAAAATATAAAATTTTTTGAAGATTGTGGTTTTAGGCTTATTGAAGAGTGCGATGGTGAAGTAATTTTAATGGAAAATAGTAAAAATCTTGCAAAATATCAAGCAGAGTTAAGCTCATTAAAAAAAGATGGAGATGTAATCGGGTCAATCGTAATGAATGCAAATCCTTTTACACTAGGGCATAGCTACTTAATTGAAGAGGCTAGCAAACGATCTGATTGGCTACATCTTTTTGTAGTAAAAGAGGATGCAAGTGAGTTTAAATTCGCAGATAGAATAAGGCTTATTAGAGAGGGCATAAAGCATCTAAAAAATGTAACTGTGCATGAGGGTTCTGATTATATCATTTCTAAAGCTACTTTTCCTACATATTTTATTAAAGATAAGGGGCAGGTCAATGAGATACATGCAAAACTAGATTTAAATGTTTTTAGAAACCAGTTAGCACCATACCTAGGAATAACACATCGCTTTGTTGGTACTGAGCCATACTGTAAAGTTACAAATAATTATAATCAAAATATGAAAAAAATATTGGCAGATCCAAATGGAAAATCTGCACCAATCGAAGTTGTGGAAATAGAGAGAATAGAGTTTGCAGATCAAGCGATTTCTGCTTCAAGAGTTAGAAAACTGCTCAATGAAAAGAATTATGATGAACTAAAAAATATAGTACCACCTACTACATTTGAATTTTTAATGAAAGAGATAATATGAAAATAATCAATAGTGCACATGCAGGAACTTTGGAATCTAGCGATATATATATCCAGATAAATCCATTTAAGGAAGACAAGATTGAATTAGAGCTTGAGAGTAGTGTTGAGGAGCTTTATGGAGATGCAATTAAAGAGTTAATCATCAAAACATTAGAGGATATGAATGTAAGTTTTGTCCATGTAAAAGCACAGGATAAAGGAGCTATGGATTTAGTTATAAAAGCTAGACTTCAAGCCGCTGTTTTAAGAGCTTGTGAGAGTGATCCAGTTTGGGAGGAGCTATAATGAAATTAAGAAGAAGTATGCTTTTTGTTCCTGGTGCTAACACGGCTATGGTTTGTAATGCATATGTTTATAAGCCAGATACTGTTATGTTTGACCTTGAGGATTCTGTTGCATTAGCTGAAAAAGATAGTGCAAGACTTATGGTATATCATGCTCTTAAACATTTTGCCTACCAAGATGTTGAAACAGCAGTGAGGGTAAATCCACTAGACTCTCCTTATGGACATTTAGATATAGAAGCAGCAGTCAGAGGTGGTGTTGATATTATAAGACTACCTAAAACAGACACAATAGATGATATTTTAGATATGCAAAGTGTTATAGAAAAGGTTGAAAGAAAAATAGGTACAACAAAAAAGACTCAACTTTTAGCTGCAATAGAGAGTGCACTAGGTGTTGTTAATGCAGTTGATATTGCAAGATGCAGCTCAAGGCTGATGGGAATTGCACTAGGAGCTGAAGATTATGTTAGAGATATTAGGACGCAAAGAACAAAAGAGGGGACAGAGTTAGCAGCAGCAAGAGCACAAATACTTTTAGCAGCAAGAGCAGCAAAAATCCAAGCATTTGATTCTGTTTTTTCCGATGTTAGGGATAAAGAGGGTTTTGTATCAGAAGTAAAAAAGATAAAAAATCTTGGATTTGATGGAAAATCACTTGTCAATCCAAATCAAATATATATGCTACACGATATATATGCTCCAACACAAAAGGAGATTGATTGGGCATTTGAAGTGATTGAAGCAGCAGAGCATGCTAAGAAAAATGGACTAGGCGTAATCTCAATTGATGGTCGCATGGTTGATGCACCAATAATCGCAAGAGCAGAGAGAACAATATATCTTGCAAGAACATCGGGAATGATTGGAGAAGATGATGAGTAGATATGTACCAAAATGTAAAGCAGAAAAAGCAGATGAAAGAAAATCAAAAATTTGTGAAACAATAGAAGAAGCGATAGAAAGATCTGGACTAAAGGATGGAATGACAATCTCTTTTCATCATGCTTTTCGTGGTGGTGATAAAGTTTTAAATATGGTTATGAATATTATTGCAGGACTTGGAATTAAAGATCTGACTGTAGCTTCAAGTTCACTCGCATCGGTACACGATGAGATTTTAGAGCATATTAAAAGTGGAGTTGTAACTCAGATATATACATCTGGACTTAGAAGTAAACTAGGAGAGGCAATTAGCCATGGTATTATGGAAAAACCAGTTCAAGTTCACTCTCATGGTGGTCGTGTTCATCTTCTTCAAAGTGGTGAGCTAAAGATAGATGTGGCATTTATAGGAGTGCCATGTATTGATGAGTATGGTAATGCTACAGGCTCAAAGGGTCGATCTCAGTGTGGCTCACTTGGCTATGCTATGAGTGATGTTGACTATGCAAAGTATGTAATTGCCCTTAGTGAGACACTTGAACCATATCCAAATGCTCCTGCTTCCATATCACAAGATAAAGTGGATAGCATTGTTTTAGTCGATGCAGTTGGTGATCCAAGTAAAATTGGTGAAGGGGCTACAAGGATGACAACAAATCCTAAGGAGCTTCTACTTGCAAGAAGAACAGCAAGAGTTATTGAAAATTCAGGTTATTTTAAAAATGGATACTCTTTACAAACTGGTACAGGTGGCTCATCTTTGGCAACTACAATTTTTCTTAGTGAAATTATGGAGAAGAAAAATATTAAGGCTAGTTTTGGTCTAGGAGGGATTACTGGTACTTTTGTGTATATGTTAAAAAGAGGTCAAATTGATAAGCTTTTAGATGTTCAAAGTTTTGATGAATTTGCAGCAAAATCTTTAGGAGAGAATCCAAATCATATTGAGATAAGTGCCAATGAGTATGCAAACCCTAGTTCAAAAGGAACAGCTATTTCTCAGCTAGATGTTTGTGTTTTAAGTGCTTTAGAAGTTGATGTGAATTTTAATGTCAATGTAATTACTGGATCAAAAGGTATACTAAGAGGTGCAAGTGGAGGTCATTGTGATACTGCTGCTGAGTCTAAGCTTTCTATTATTGTAGCTCCTTTAACTCGTGGTAGAATTCCAACAATACGAAGTAGAGTTCATACTATCATTACACCAGGGGATACAGTTGATGTTTTGGTTACAGATCAAGGAATTGCTGTTCATCCAAGAAATGTTGAGCTTAAAAAAAGGCTTAAAAAAGCTGGACTTACAATAGTTGATATCGAAGACTTACATAAAAGAGCAATTGAGTTGTGCGGACAACCTCAAAAGATAAAACACACAGATAAAGTAGTGGCACAAATTAGATATAGAGATGGATCAATCATTGATGAAGTGTACCAACTGGCTGAATAGGGTTCTTGAAAATAGAGAACTTCGCACGAAAAGGCAAAGGGAGTTGTATGAAAGATATAACTCCACATTATTGAGCTTAACTATAAACATTCCGGGGCATAAAAAATCTACTAATGAGGCCAAAATCATATATGACGAGGCTTTAAAAGAGATAGAAAAATTAAATATTGAAATTTTAGAAAAAATCTTAACATCTAAAGAGACTGGATATGAGGCTATTTATGCTCTACATGTAGAGCCTATAAAACTCAAACAGGCTGCATGCAAGATTGAAGAGAATCATCCTCTTGGAAGATTTATGGATATAGATGTACTTGATTGTAACGGTAAAATACTCTCAAGAGGTCATTCAAGAAAATGCTATCTTTGTGATGATTTTGCAAAAAACTGTGCAAGGTCACAAAAGCACTCTTGTGAAGAATTACAAAAGTATATAAATAAGAGTGTAAATGATTTCAGATTTAGCTTATAGCGCACTTCTTAAAGAGGTTGAGCTTACTCCAAAACCTGGTTTGGTTGACAAAAATAATAACGGAAGTCATAAAGATATGTGTATCGAGACATTTTATGCAAGTGCAAAAGCTATAAAACCATTTATTGATAAGTTTTTACAACTAAAAGAGTTTAGTGAGCTTCGTAGGGTTGGAAAAGAGTGCGAAGATGCAATGTTTAAAGCTACAAAAGGAGTCAATACTCATAAGGGTATGATATTTTCTTTGGCAGTCATATGCAGTTCAATTGGAAAAACAGATAGTTTTGAGAGCTTGCAAAGAGATATAAAAATACTTTGTAAAGATTTAGTTAAGCATGATTTAAAAAATATAAAGCAGGTAAAAACACATGGCGAAGAGTTTTATGTAAAAACAAAGTGTGCAGGTATAAGAGCAGAGGCACAAAGTGGTTATGCAACAATATTTAGCAAGAGTTTGCCATTTTATGAGAAAAATTTTTTAAAATATGGCGAAGATATCGCTATGAAATTGACATTGGTATATCTTATGAGCTTTGTAGATGATAGCACACTTTTTGCTAGGGGTGGCGAAAAAGGGCTTAATTTTGTAAAAAATAAAGCAAAAAAAATCTTGTATGTAGATAATTTAGAGAAAAATTTAAAAGAATTAGATAAGAAAATGATAGAAAAAAATCTTTCAGCAGGTGGGAGTGCAGATCTTTTAGCACTTACTTGGTTTTTATTTAATTTTAAATATCTTTAAATTTTTTTTAGTAAAGAACCTTTTTCGCCATTATAATCATACTATATTCTCAAAATAGCACTATTTTAACTTATATTAATATTAAAAACAAAATTAATTAAAAGAGTATTTAAATCTTATTAAGAAAATTTTAACTTAAGTAAAAGTAATTATTTGTTAATATATTTATAAATTTTTAGTAATAAAAAAAATTAAGATTTATAAAAGGATTAGCTATGGCTCAAAGATCGATCCGTGAGTTTAGTGGTAAAGAATTGTTTGCAAAACATTGGAAAAAATATTTTAGTGGATTTCACTATGATTTTAAATCGGTGCTTGTGAGTAGTGGTGAAGAGTTGAGAAAAAAGGCAGAACAGCATGGATTTGAATGGTTAAAGCAAGAATCACTTGTTGTAAAGCCAGACATGCTTTTTGGTCAAAGAGGCAAAAATGGGCTTGTCCTTTTTAAAGATAAAAAGCCAGGTGATGTGTCTTTAGATGTTGCTGCTGATTGGATTGATGAGAAGATATCACATCCTGTTACTATACTTAGTGGTCAAAATGGTGAGCTAACCCATTTTATTGTAGAGCCTTTTACTCCTCATACCGAAGAGCAAGAGTATTATATATCTGCAACAACTGTTGGTGAAGATGATGTCCTTTATATGTCTACAGAGGGTGGTGTTGAGATTGAAGATGGATGGGAAGAAAAAGTTATTGAGGTAACTATACCTATCAATATGCAAGAAGCCAATATGGAACATCTAATAAGAGCAAATGCACCAACAAATTTACCTGCAGATAAAAGGGAAGCTTTTGTTTCCTTTGCTATAGACTTTTTTAGATTTTATAGAGATTTAAACTTTGCATATCTTGAGATAAACCCCCTTGTAATGCTTGAAAACAATAATATGGCAATATTAGATTTAGTGGCAAGGTTGGATGATACAGCAGCATATCTTATGGTTGAGGAGTGGGGTAATATTGAGTTTCCTACTGCTTTTGGAATGGAAGATCAATCTGCTGAAGAAAAAGCTATAAGTGCTGCTGATGCGAAAAGTGGAGCATCGTTGAAGCTTACTATACTCAATCCTATGGGTAGAATTTGGACTATGGTTGCTGGTGGTGGTGCTAGTGTGGTTTATGCTGATACTATTGCTGATTTGAGTGGTAATGTCGCTGAACTTGCAAACTATGGTGAGTATAGTGGAGGACCAACGACGGATGAAACAAAGTTTTATGCTGATACTATATTTGACCTGATGAGCAGATTTAAAGATCCTAAAGGAAGAGGAAAGATACTCATTATTGGTGGTGCAATTGCTAACTTTACAGATGTTGCAAAGACTTTTAAGGGCATTATTCAATCACTTGAAGAGTATGCAGATAAGCTAAAGAGTGTTGGGGTTAAGATATATGTTCGAAGAGGTGGACCAAACTACAAAAAAGGTCTAAAAGATATAAAAGCTGCAGCTGATAGACTTGGTTTATATATGGAAGTATACGGCCCTGAAACTCATGTAACTGATATAGTAAGAATGTCTTTAGAGAATGGAGAATAAAATGAGTAGATTATTTACAAAAGATACACAAGCAATATTTTGGAACAACAATAGAAGTGCTATTCAAAGAATGTTGGATTATGACTATATGATAGGACGAGAGAAGCCATCTATCGCTGCAATAGTAGCACCAACAAATAGTGCAAAATTTGACAAGTTTTTCTGGGGAGAGGATGAAATCATGGTTCCTCTTTATAGAAATACAAAAGATGCAGCAGCTGAGCATAAAAATGCTGATGTTCTTCTAAACTTTGGGTCATTTAGAACAGCCTATGATGTTGTAATGGAAGCTATAGAGATTGAGGGACAGTTTAAGACTATAATGGTTACTGCTGAGGGCATTCCTGAGAGACGAGCTAGATTTATGAATCAATCAGCTAGAGACAGGGGTGTAACTATCATAGGACCTGCTACAGTTGGTGGAATTGCTCCTGGTGCTTTTAAGATAGCAAATATAGGTGGAACAGTTGAAAATATTATAAATTCTAAGCTAACAAGATGTGGTAGCTGCGGATTAGTTACTAGAAGTGGCGGACTTTTTAATGAGATGTCAAATATCATATCACTTCACGCTGATGGTATAGCAGAAGGTGTAGCCATTGGTGGAGATAGATTTGTGGGATCTGTATTTATAGATAACCTTTTAAGAATGGAAAGTAATCCAGATGTAAAATATATGATTTTACTTGGTGAAGTTGGTGGAACTGAAGAGTATAAGGTTATAGAAGCTGTTAAAAATGGGCAGATTACAAAGCCGATTATATCTTGGTGTATTGGAACAATTGCAAAGCACTTTGATAGTGGAGTACAATTTGGTCATGCAGGAGCTAGTGCAAATGCAGATGCTGAAACAGCAGAAGCAAAAAACAGTGCTATGAGAGAGGCTGGATTTTTTGTGCCGGATTCTTTTAACGATATCCCAGATACGATTCATAAGGTCTATGAAGATTTACTTTCAAAAGGTATTATTGAGCCAATTGTTGAGCCTGAGATAAAACCTATATCTGAAAACAGAAAAGCAAGAAACTTTATCTGTACTATTAGTGATGATAGAGGTGAAGAGGCTACATACTGTGGTATACCTATATCAAAAGTAGCAACTCCAGATACAGGATACTCTTTGGGTGATGTTATGAGTCTGCTTTGGTTTAAACGAAGATATCCAAAGTGGGCTGTCGAGTTTATAGAGACTGTTTTAAAGACAGTTGCAGACCATGGTCCAGCAGTGAGCGGTGCACACAATGCAAAAGTTACTGCAAGAGCAGGAAAAGATGTTGTGAGCTCACTCATAGCAGGACTACTAACAATAGGTCCTAGATTTGGTGGAGCGATAGATGGTGCAGCAAAGTATTTCAAATATGGATATGACAACAATTTAAGCCCTAAAGAGTTTCTAGCATATATGAAAAAAGAGGGCATACCAATCCCTGGTATTGG
>JALSME010000077.1 GCA_026987955.1 Sulfurospirillum sp. | reverse complement strand
TTGGATGGCTATACTACTCTTCACTTTCAAAGCTTACCTCTTCACTTGACACATCTTTGACTACTACAGTTCCTGCAATCTTATCATGAAAACCCTGTTTTTTTCTGTCAAATGCTATCCATATAAAACCCAAGAAAAAAATAGATGATAAAAAATAGCCCAAATATCTAATGACAAATTGTAGTATTGTAGGTTTGTTTCCTGTTTTTGCATCAACTATTTTCAGCTTTAAAAGTAACTTTCCTAGAGTTGCTGACTTATAAAGCCAAAATACCATAACTGCAACTGCAGGAAGAACATAATTTAGAAGAAATCCTCCTGTTGTATCTACATGAAAATATCCTGAGTATGAGCTCATATTGTTAGTACTCATTTCTCTACTCACATAATTTACATTATAAATCATCATTGCCAATGGGATAAAAAGTATAAACATTATAATAGTATCTATTATTGAAGCTCCAACTCTAATCCAAAATCCTGCGTATGTCATTTTTTATCCTTTTGTGAACTTTTATATACAAATGCTAGTACTTCTGCTACTGCTTTATATAGTGATTCAGGTATCATCTGATCTATTTCACATTTTTTATACAGCTCTCTTGCTAGTGGTGGGTTTTCTACCACTTGCACACCATGCTCTCTTGCAATTTCTTTAATTTTTAGAGCTAAATTATCAATTCCCTTTGCTACAATTTTTGGGGCATTCTCTTTTTCAGTATCGTACCTAATCGCAACAGCGAAGTGGGTTGGGTTGGTAATAACTACATCTGCAGTTGGAATATCACTCATCATCCGTTTTTTACTCATCTCCATCTGTACTCTCTTAATTCGAGCTTTTACTTGTGGATCTCCCTCCATCTGCTTATACTCATCTTTTATCTCTTGTTTGCTCATTTTAAGATCTTTAAAATAGTTATAACGAACAAAAAACAGATCAAAAAGAGCAAGCCCTAAAAACAAAAGTAGCATCACTGCTATCAAAATCAGTGCTTTATCCCGAAGCCATTCTAGTTGGCTCATAAGAGAAAAAAATACTACAGATGGTAACTCTTTGGTAAAATCCAAAAGATAATAGTATGCAACAACCATAACTAAAGTGACTTTCAAAATGATTTTTAAGCCCTCTATTAATTTTTTTATTGATACTAAATTTTTAATCCCCTTAATAGGATCAATCTTCTTAAAATCAGGAATAAGTAGTTTAGTAGTGGTTAAAAATCCAAACTGCATAACAGAAGCTAATACACCTGCCAAAGCTACAATAGCTGCTAAAGGCAGCACCATTAGTGCAAACTCTCTAAATACAGTTATCATCAAAACATAGACATCATTTTTTTCTAACTCATTAAGCATATATGGCTGAGCAAATTTATATAGATAGAACATTCGCTCTTTGATATATGGCAAAAGGGCAAAAAAGGCTCCAATTGCAACTACTAGAGTTACAAAACTACTTGTATCTTGGCTCTTAGGAACATTTCCATCTTTTCTAGCATCATCTATCTTCTTAGAGGTGGGTTCTTCCGTTTTCTCCGCATCATCTGCCATTTGTTATCTACTCTTTGTGAGTTATTTTCATAGAAAAATCAAGCCAAACAGCCTGATGAATCAGGCTTCCGCTACTAATGGCATCTACGCCACTTAAAGCATAAGATTTGATTGTTGCATCTGTTATATTTCCACTAGCTTCGAGTAGTATGTGAGGGGCCGATGTATCTTTATATTGTACGACTTCTTTTATCTCATCGACGCTCATATTGTCGCACATAATCATATCTACATTGCAAGCCATTGCCTCTTTTGCAGACTCCACACAAGAGCACTCTATCTCAATCTTTGTTGTATATGGAAGTTTTTTTCTTGCTGTATCTATAAACTCTTTTAAGTCTTCTATGGTTTCTTGATGAGTATCTTTAAGCATAAGGCAGTCATCTAAACCCATTCTATGGTTGTTTCCACCTCCACACATAACAGCATACTTTTCAAAAACTCTTAGCAAGGGTCGTGTTTTTCTAGTATCAAGAAGTTTCACATCTACACCATCAAGTGCTTTTACATAACGATTTGTATTAGTTGCAATCCCTGAGGCATGTTGAAGTAGATTTAGTATAGTTCGCTCACACATCAAAAGCTTTTTTGATTTGCCTTTAATAGTAGCTATAATGTCGCCGTAAACCAAAACATCTCCATCTTTCTTGTGGAACTTAAAATCTAATTTTTCAACTTTACAAAGTGCCTTTGCGTAAGTAACGCCTGCTAAAACTCCACTATCTTTACAAACTATCTTTGCAGTCGCCTTTTTACTATTACCAACTAGATAAAACAGATCACCTCTACCAATATCTTCTTGCAGTGCTGACTTTACAAATTTGCGTATCATGTTATTGTCCCCTTTTTACTGAGCAAAAGCCCAGTAAAAATTCCTCGCGACTGAAGCACGAAGTAAACTTCTGTATATTTCATAACTCAAACATCCTGTTAAGTGCTTCAAAAGCATACTTTCTTGTCTCTTCACTTATAGTTATCTCATTGTGAAAATCACCGTTTTTAATACTCAACAGCGTATCCCTCACATCTTCTAGTCTTGTCTCATTCATAGTTGGACACTCTGGCTTAGTTGAAGATAAAATGTAAGTATTTTTTTCTCTAAGTCTATTAACCATATTATACTCAGTTCCAACTACTATTTTTTGCTCTAAAGGTAGTTCTTTTATGTATTTTATAATCTGTGAAGTAGAGCCTACAAAATCTGACTTTGCACACACTTCTGGTTTGCACTCAGGGTGTGAGATTACTAAAATATCTGGGTATTTTTCTCTATAAAACTCTATATCTTCTACATCAAAAAGTTGATGAACTGAACAAAAACCATTGTAACAGATAATATCTGCCTCTTTAGGATCACTTCCATCACCAACTACACAAGATGTTAAGCCCATGTCTATCGCTATATTTTGTCCAAGGCAACGATCTGGCACAAAAAGAATTTTTTTGCCACTTTTAAGTGCACTTTGTATGATAACTTTTGCATTTGAACTTGTGCAAACATACCCACCCATCTTTCCTACTGCTGCTTTTACTTCAGCTGAAGAGTTTATGTAAGTTACTGGCATAATATCTTCTTTTGTTATACCAGCGTCTTCCAAAATCTTTACATTTTGGTCATAATACTCAACATCAATCATCTTTGCCATCGCACAACATGCGATTTTTGGCATCATTACTCTCTTATTTGGAGCCAAGATTTTTACACTCTGCCCCATAAATCCAACACCACAAAAAATGAGATTTTCCTTTGTATCACGAGCTGCAAACTTTGCAAGTTCGAGTGAATCCCCTGTAAAATCTGCTATATCAAATACTTCATCTTTTTGGTAAAAATGTGCAACAATAGTTACATCTAGTTCTTCTTTTAGTTGTTTAATCTCTTCATTTAGTGTCAAAATAGTTCCTCTTATATGGTATAAAGCTTAGCATTATAACAAATTTAGTATAATAACCAACATATTTTACATTTATAGGATTTTAATGGACTTTTTATACAACACAAATATACAGTTTTATATCATAGCTTACCTAGTTGGCGGTATACCTTTTGGACTTCTTTTGGCAAAACAATTTACATCTATAGATGTTAGAGAGAGTGGTAGTGGAAGCATTGGTGCTACCAATGTTCTGAGAGTTTTAAAAGAATCAAACCCAGTCTTAGCAAAAAAGATAGCAGTTGCAACTCTTTTACTTGATGCTCTAAAGGGCATAGCTGTTTTAGTAGTAGCAAAGTTTGCTTTTGGCGTTAGTGAACAGACCCTTTGGATGGTTGCAATTCTTGCAGTTGTTGGGCACTGTTATAGTCCATATCTAAAGTTTGAAGGTGGTAAAGGGGTTGCTACTGGTATGGGAGTTATGCTTTTTATGCTTCCTGTAGAAACTATTATTGCTCTTATAGCTTGGTTTATTGCTGGCAAAACAATAAAAATATCTTCTATCTCCTCTTTAATTGCACTTGCTACTTTGATAATTTCATCTTTTATTATTCACCCAGAAATTACAGAAATAAAAACTCATGCTCCGATTTTAATAATTTCTTTTTTAATTATCTATAAGCATGTACCAAATATAATAAGACTTTTTAGTGGTAAAGAGTCAAAAGTAGTATGACAATAGAGATTGAAAACCTAACTTTTTATGCTATCATTGGGATTTTGCCTCAAGAGCGAATTACTCCACAAAAAGTAGTTCTACATGCAGAGCTTGATTATAAGTATAAAGACGGCTCTTTTATAAACTATGCAACCGTAGCAGAAACCATACAAAACAACATGATATCCAACAAATACGAGCTGATTGAAGATGCTCTTTTAGCTCTACATGTAGAGCTAAAAGAAAAATTTAATCAAATATCTTCACTCAACCTTAAAATTTCAAAACCTACTATTCTCGACCACTGCGATGTTTCGGTAAGTTCAATGAGAAAATATTAAAACAATATAAAAAAAACTTTAAATTTAGCTAAAATTATGTTATAATTCCATTCTAATTAACAACCTTAAAGGAATATAATGAGAATTCTAATAGTAGAAGACGAAGTTACTCTAAATAAAACAATTGCAGAAGGACTTCAAGAGTTTGGATACCAGACTGATAGTTCTGAGAATTACAAAGATGCTGAATACTATGTTGGCATAAGAAACTACGACCTAATTTTAACTGACTGGATGCTTCCAGATGGTGATGGTATCGATCTTATTGCTCTTGTTAAGCAAAAAGCTCCAAGAACAGCATGTGTTGTAATCTCTGCTAAAGACGATAAAGAGAGTGAAATTAAAGCTCTTAAAGCTGGTGCTGATGACTATATCAAAAAGCCATTTGATTTTGATATCTTAGTTGCAAGAATTGAGGCTCGTCTAAGATTTGGTGGAACAAATGTAATCAAAATTGATGAGCTTGTAATTGATCCTGATGAAGAGAAAATCACATATCAAGGTAAGGAGATTGAGCTAAAAGGTAAACCTTTTGAAGTTCTTACTCACCTTGCTCGTCATAGTGATCAAATCGTGTCAAAAGAACAACTTCTTGATGCTATCTGGGAAGAGCCAGAGTTAGTTACTCCAAATGTAATCGAAGTTGCAATCAACCAAATCCGTCAAAAGATGGATAAACCACTTGAAATTTCTACAATCGAAACGGTAAGACGTAGAGGTTATAGATTTTGTTTTCCCAAAAAAGTATAAGAAATAAATTTGCATTACAATTAGTGTTGGCTTCTGCCTCACTAATTGTAATCTTCTCTGCAATTCTCTACAACTACATTAAAATATCTATATACGAAGATTTAAATATTGAAATTCAAAAAGATGCTCAAAATATAATCGATATAAATAGAAACAATCTAAATCTACTTGTCAATAAAAACTTAGAGCATCGTATCAACTTCAAACAGTACAAAAAAAAAGATGAAAAATATCTCTCTATATACCTCCCTATAGATAAAAAAGAGTCTACATTTTTTGTTCTAACAAAAAACATATCTAACACTGACAAACTTTTAGATGAGATTTTAAAAAGTATTATTGTTATAAATTTTATAACTATATTTCTAGTTATTTTTTATGCTCTTCTTCTCTCTCGTATGCTAATAATTCCCATACACTCGCTAACAACAAAACTAGCGGCTATGGATGAAAACTTTTTTCAATCAATCAATACAAATAATATACCAGATGAATTTAAACCACTTGCACTTAGCATAAACAAACTTGTTGATAGAATACATACATTTGTCAAGTATCAAAAAGAACTTTTTATAGGAACTGCACATGAGCTTAAAACTCCTCTTGCCGTAATGAAAACAAAAAATGAAGTTACTCTTCTAAAAAAGCGAGATGAAGATAAATATATTGATACACTAAGACAGAACAACAAAACAATCGATGAAATGAATAAGATGATAGGATCGATTTTAGAGATAGGAAGACTTGAAGGAGCGCAGTTTGAGCAGCCAGTTGAGATTGACCTTATAGCATTTTTAAAAGAGCATGCAAACAACTTTAAAATTCTTGCTCACCAAGATGAGAAAGTTTTTATTACTAATTTTTATCCGAGATCTTTTCCAATCATGATTCAACCTACATTGCTAATTCATATATTTCAAAATTTTGTACAAAATGCCATTAAATTTACACATAAGGGTGGAACTATTATGATGAAAAGTTATACGGATTCAAATGGCATTACGATTGAAGTAAAAGATGAAGGTACTGGTATTGATGAGTCTATTGATATTTTTGCTCCATTTAAGAGATATGGTGGGAAAGAGGGTGCTGGATTAGGTCTATTTTTAGCAAAAGGTGCAGCCGATGCATTGGGAGCAATAATATCAGTTAAAAATAGAACAGATGGAAATGGAGCAGTCGCTTCGCTTCATATTCCAATTTCTAATAAAAAAATGGCGAAAAATGCTAAAAAATGTGATATATAAGCCCCGTTAAAGTTAGAATAGTGTATAAAGTTGAAAAAATTTAAGGTAAGTAAAAAATGTCACTAATGATAACTGATGAATGTATAGCTTGTGATGCTTGCAGAGAAGAGTGTCCAAACTATGCAATTGAAGAAGCTGATCCCATATATATAATAGACCCTGATGCTTGTACAGAGTGTGTAGGACACTATGACGAGCCTTCTTGTATTGCTGTATGCCCTGTTGATTGCATTATCCCAGATCCAGACAATGTTGAAACTATGGCAGAGCTTAAACTTAAATTTGAGCAGATTACTGATGAAGAATAACTAGTAAGTTATGGCAAAAAGAACAGCTGTAATTGACATTGGATCCAACTCTGCTAGAATGGTTGTTTTTGAAAAAAGTAGTGCATATGCATTTCATCTTATAAAAGAGATTAAAAGCCGAATACGCATAGGAGAAGGTGCCTATGAAAACAGTGGTGTATTGCAACAGATACCAATGCAACGAGCATATGATACTCTTGAAGAGTTTTGTCAGATAATCAAAAATCTAAAGTGCCGTAAAACTTTCTGTGTTGCAACTTCAGCTCTAAGAGATGCTCCTAACGCAAAAGAGTTTACACAAAGAGTAAAAAAAGAGTTAAACCTAAATATAAAAATCATAGATGGTAAAAAAGAGGCTTACTATGGTGCTTTAGCTTCATTAAACCTTCTAAAACCAATCAAAAATGCTACTACTATTGATATAGGTGGAGGCTCAACAGAGCTTGCTTCTATCGTAGAGGGTAAGATCGTTGATACTATCTCTATTGACATTGGAACTGTAAGGCTAAAAGAGCTATTTTTCGATAAGAGTAATGAAGTTGAAAAAGCAAAACAGTTTATAGATAAAAAACTTCAAAAACTTCCTGATCATTTTAAATCAGATACCATCATAGGAATTGGTGGAACTATTAGAGCTTTCTCAGATATTGTTATGAAAAAGATGAATTATCCTCTTGAAACTATACATGGATTTGAATATAGTATTGAAGAGTTTAGATACATTTTAAACCAGATAATTACATCTAATACACTAGAGCTTAAAAACTATGGTGTTAAAAAAGATAGATATGACACTATGAGAGAGGGCTGCACAATTTATAGAGAATTGATTGACTCTCTTGGTGCTAAAAATACAATTACCAATGGAGCAGGCGTTAGAGAGGGTGTCTATCTTCAAGACCTACTTCGTTCATCAAATCAGAGATTTCCTCAAAACTTCAAGGTTAGTGCAAGAAGTTTAAGTGACAGATTTATAGATAATACAAAAGAGAGTCTCCATGTAAGTAAATTGTCTCAAAAACTTTTTGATGCACTTGAATATCTTCATCAGATTGAACCTAGATATAAAGAAGAGCTACAGATTGCTGCAAAACTATATAGTGTAGGTAGAATATTGAGCTTTTATCAAGAACATCTACATAGTTTTTACTTTATACTCAATAATCTAAACTACAATTTTTCACATAACCAAAAAGTTCTTATAGCACTACTTGTTAAGTACCATACAAAAAAACTACCTAGTTATGAAGATGTCAAAGCATATGAGATACTACTACCAAATATAGAGATTGTAAATTGGCTTAGTTTTATAATTTCACTTGCAAAATGTCTAAATGCAAACTTCTCAAATACTAATTTAGAATTTGTGTATGAAAACCATACACTTAAAATCAAAAGTCCAGAGAAACTTTTTCTTGCAAAAGAGTGCATTAAGAAGCTAGTTAAACCAGCCTCTTTTGCAATCGTAATTGAGACAGTTTAGAACTGTCTGCCCATCGTAAACTCAAAACTTGCTGTTCTGTCATTTGCCTTTTTAAGAAGAGGACTAGCAAATATAAGAGAGATTGGTCCCATAGGAGATACCCACTCTAAAACTGCACCTGTACCAGCTCTTATCTCATCATCAATACTATCATAACCAATCATACCATAATCCAAAAACAGAGCTCCACGCATTTTTAGTCTCTCTATAAGAGGAAAACTAGCTTCTATGGTATTAACAAACATTGTATTACCATTATAATAAGTTACTACATTACCATATCTATCAGTAGCAGAACCTATTGGTCCTATGCTTCCTGACTCATATCCTCTTACTGTACTAACTCCACCCATTGTTAGGTACTCATCTATTGGTATATTTCCATTATCATAAAGGTAGTATGCTTGCATCTTGTATCTTAAAATAAGATCATATTTGAAATCATCTCTAAGTCCATAGTACATATTTAGCTTTGTAACACTCTTGATAAATTCAGCATCTCCTCCAACTCCAGCATACTCTAAAGAGCTCTTAAAGCTTATTCCATTTCTTGGGAGTTGGTAGTTATCTGTACTGTTATATCTTACTGATGGGATGATTGAGCTTTTTAAAATATCTGGATATGCATATGAACTTGTATTAGTATCTGCATATTGATACTGTTTATCTTCTAAAACATAGCTTGTAGAAACTCCCCATCTTCTTCCTAGTTTTCTTCCTACATTTACATTAAAACCTGTAATCGTTGTATCGTATGCTGTTGCTCCTAATGAGCTATAACTGTACTCTGTACTTCTTCTATACAGACTTCCGCCCAAGCTATAAACAGAGTCAAAAACTCTTGGATTTTGCAATGACACTCTTCCGCTTAACTCTTTATCGCTTCTTTCTACATTAACTGATGCAGTTATACCTGAACCAAAGATATTGGTATCTGATAGATTTGCACTTAGAAGAAGACCATCACTTGATCCATACCCTATACCACCACCGATACTTCCTGTTGACGCTTCGGTTACATGCACTATTAAATCTATCTTATCTCTACTAACTCTCTTTTCTTCAATTTTAACCGTTTCAAAATAGCTACTTCTTCCAAGTGCTGCTTTTGAGTCTTTTAAGTCAGTTCTACTATATAAATCTCCTGGCGCCAAATACACATCGCGTCTCACTACTCTATCAATAGTTCTGCTATTTCCTGATATGCGAACATCGTTGATATATACTTTGTCTCCTGGGATAACACGCAGGTACACATCGGCAACTGCTTCTTCTGTTTTTTTATTTATATCTGGGATAACTCTAACATATGCATATCCTAAATTAGCAACTGCAGTCTCTACTCTTTTGATATCTTTTCTAAGACGGTTTATATCAAAAACATCTCCACTTTTAAGCACCATTTCTTCTTTTAGTGCATCTGAAGTCATATTGATATCTTTTGGTATTTTGATATCTACTAGTCCTATCTTGTACTGTTGACCCTCATTTATATCATATGTAAGAGAAGCCGTATAGCTATCAAAATATGCCTTTAAAAATGGTTCACTTATCTTAGCATCTAAGTAGCCATACTCCATATAAACATCTTTAATCCTGGATGAATCATATGGTAAATCACTAAGTCTAAGTTTTCCATCATTGAATCCCCACATCCAAGGAAGCCACTCTGCCTCTTTGTTTGCTAATTTTGGTTCAAAATCACTATATTCTAAGTTTTTAGCTCCACACATCTCAACTTTTTTAATAAAAACTTCTTCTCCACGATTAATAAGAAATTTTACCAATAGTGAATTTTTGTTTATAAATTCTGTATCATGTTCAACTACTGTATCGAAATAGCCTTGTGCTTCATAAAATTTTATAATTCTTAGCTCACTCAAAGCTGCTTTTTCAGCATCATAAACTTCACCTTTTTTCATTCCTAAAAATTCTATAACTTTTTCTTTATCATTCTCACCAATTCCATCTAATTCTATTTTAGCAACTGTTGGTCTCTCTACAAAATGAAATACTATTGCACCATTACCTGCATCTTCTACCCAAACATCTTTAAAGTACCCCTGCTTGTATAGTGTCTTGACAGCTTTGTCTATAACTTCTATATCTACTGTATCACCTTCTTTAATCCCAATCATCTCCGATGCAATCTCACTAGAAAGGTGTACTAAGCCCTCAAATTTCAAGCTTTTTACAACAGCAGCTTGTAAAAAAGATACCATTAAAATAGACACTACCAATAGTTTTTTCATTCATGACCCTTATAATTTTCAAATAAAGTAGATATAATACCACTAAAAGAATTAATAAGGCATAAAAATGACTGTAGGAATTGTTGGTTTAGGGCTTATAGGTGGCTCGCTTGGATTGGCTTTGCAAGATACAAAACTTGTATCAAAAGTTTTAGGCTATGATCATAATTTAACTAACTGCGAAGATGCATTAGAGCTTAAACTTATCCATGAAATTGTCTCATTTAATGAGATTAAAAAATGCGATATTATATTTCTTGCTATTCCTGTTGAGGCTATCATTAGTACACTAAATCTACTCAAAGATGTAGATAAAAACACAACTATTGTTGATATGGGAAGTACAAAAGGTGAGATTATAAAAAGTGTTCCAGACTCAATAAGAGCTAATTTTGTAGCAGCACATCCAATGGCAGGAACAGAAAAATTTGGTCCTCATGCTGCATTTAGTACTCTTTATCAAGACAAAATAGTAGTATTTTGTGATACACACAATACAGCAGATCTGCATAAAGATAGAGCAACACAAATCTTCTCCCATATAGGAATGCGCATAGTTTTTATGGAGGCAAATGAACATGATAAACATGCTTGCTTTATATCTCATCTACCACATGCCATAAGTTATGCTCTAGCCAATAGTGTAATTGGGCAGGAAGACCCTAAAAGTATTCTTCTTCTAGCAGCTGGTGGCTTTGAAGATATGAGCCGCCTTGCTAAAAGTTCGCCCACAATGTGGACTGATATTTTCAAGCAAAACAGAACAAATCTATTGACATCTCTAGAGCTTTTTGAAAAAGAACTATCTACATGTAAAGAGATGATTAAAAATGAAAAATGGAGTGAGCTCGAAGCATGGATGGGAGATGCAACCACACTTCATAAAATCTTATAGCTCTCTTTTATAGAGCTTATTTTCTAGCTCTATAATCTTTTTATCTATCTCTTCACTCTCTCCTCTTCTTTTAAGAAGTGTTTTTAAATGATCTCTATCATCTTTAAATTTTGGTAGTCTATAATCTTTTTTTCTCATCAAAAACATAACAAAAAGAGTAATCAAAACTCCTAAAATAAAAGCCAAAACAACATATAGACTATTATACTTTTCTTTATATACTATCTTTTCTTTTGGCTCATTAGATGATATCTGTACTGGCTGCTCTTTAGTACTTTTTTTGACTTTTATTAAAATAGGCTTAGTACTCTTAGTGACAACTTTTTTACTATTTGAGTCATAATATGTTATGCTTAAAGATGGTATTGTAAAATCTGTTTTAGAAGATATTGAGAATTTTTGTATAAATTCTCCCTTCATCCCTTTTGTTGTTGGTTCTGATTTAACAACTGGTTTATCACTATATATATTTGCCCCATCTATTTGAATTTTATACTCATCAATGTCATCAAAATTTCCATTACCTGAGATTTTCAGTGTAACATTTACTCCCTCATTTCCCTCTATCTCATTTTTATCAACACCGAGTGAGATGCTATAATCTCCATACAGAGTTGCACCTTCTAGCTTTTTTACATGCAAAGAAGCGGCATTTGATATAACTGACTTCCAATTTAATTGGTTCGTTAACATATTAAAAATATCTCTATTTTTACTCATAACTCCAACATCTACTTTAGCTGGTTTTATATCAAAATCTCCGCTTTTTTGAGGAAAAATAATAAAATTCATCTTGTGAACTACAAAACCATTTTCAAGAAATGGTTTCTCTTTTTTTCCCTCTTTCACCCAAAAATTTTCAAACATTGGTGGAGTAAATCTCAAGTCTCTTACTTCATATTTTGCATCTCTTTTAAATACAAACTCAACAGGAACAGCTTCAAATTGCATTACATTTTGCTTAGATATTTTCATTTCAAGAATAAATGGACTATTGGTTGTATCTGCTTTTTTTACCTCTACATGTAGAGGCTTTGTGTACTCTTTTTTACCATTTACTTCAATCTCATATGGTCCAATATCTACACTACTTAGTGGCATAAAAGCATAATGTTTTTCTATGCTTTTTCTCATATTTCCATTTATATACTCAACATTTTGCTGCATACCAGTTGAGACAACTTTAAAACCACCTACACTTGAAATATCTGGAAATTTAATATTTTGTCCTTCTGCTTTTAGTATGAGTACAATCCTGTCACCAGCAACAATACTACTGTTCGACAAATATGCTTCAGCACTAAATAGTGAACTTATAAGAAGTAAAATGCTACCAATAAATCTCATTTTTCTCCCCCTTTTTCAACTTCATAGGTCGTGTTTTAAATTTTTGATTATTCATAAGTTTTTCCCATTTTTTCAATTCTGCTTGGCTCATTTTCCTGTCTTTTTTCTGTTTTTGAGCTTTGCCTTCTTTCTTTTGTTGCTTCTTTTTATCTTTACCTTGTTTTTTCTGCTCACCTTTAGAGCTCTTCTTTTTCTCTTTTTTATCACCTTTTTTGCTATCTTTATTTTTTTGTTTTCCATCAGATTTTTTGTCATTTTTCTGTTTTTTCTTTTTATCTTTTTGATTCTTATCGCCATTTTTCTTCTGCTGTTTTTGTTTTTGTTGCTTCTTTTTCTTCTGCTCTAAAAGCTTCAAATTCTCTTTTGTATCTTCATCATCTCTAATTTTAAGTGCCTTTTTATAGCTCTGTATTGCTTTATCTATTTTCCCAAGATTTGCATAAGTGTTTCCTAGGTTATGAAGTCTCATATGCTCATCTTCTCCACTAAAGCTGTTGATTTTTTCATACTCTTTTAGAGCTTCTTTATACTTTTTTTGCTTATAAAGTGCATTTGCTTTGTTGTATTTCGCCTTTTGATCATCTAATTTTGAAAAGCTCTCTTCTGCTTTTTTATACTCTCTATTTTCATAACTTTTATTGGCGTTATAAATATCAATAAAATCAAAAATACCTGCATTTACATCAACTCTTACAAATAGCAAGATAAGCAAAAAAGGAACTCTAATAGTATTAAATGCAAAAAATAGCAACAATATACTTACAGCTAAAGGATAGTAAAAAAGCTCTCTTGCTCCATCAAACTTATCTCTCTTTTCATCTTTTAGTGTTGCTGAACTTTTAATCTGTTTTGCTAACCAATCTAGTTTTGTAAGCTCTCCGCTTGAGCTAAGGTATGCTCCACCATTTAAAATCTTAGAAAGCTCATCACTCCTTTTTGATACAACTATATTGCCATTTTTATCTTTTATAAGTCCGCCATCATCGCTTCTTAGTGTTGTACCTTTTTTAGTTCCAATGCTTAAGACATGTAGAAGTATATTATGTTTTTTTATATACTCTTCAATTTTATCAATACCTCGCCCATCTGCACCATCACTTACAAGAAGAACTGGTCTTTTTGTCTCATTGGTTGATTCAAACAGTCTATTGGCAGATTCTAATGCTGAAAGTATTTGACTTCCTTTTGAGCTAAGTGAATCTGGATTTAGATTTTCAAGTAGAAACTTTATGCTCTTAAAATCGTTGCTAAATGGCGAAACTAAAAATGCATCATTTGCATATGCAATGACTGCAATATTTGCCTCTGGTACTCTATCCATAAGTGAGTATATTGCTTTTTTTGCGAATTTCAATCTAGTTGGAAATACATCCGTTGCCTCCATAGATTTAGAAATATCAAGAGCAATTACAAAATTAAAACTCTTTTGATTTACTTCTATTTTTTCCCCTAAAGGAACAACTGGGCGAGCCAATGCAATCACTAACAGCACAAATGCTGCAACTAGGAAATATGCCTTCATACTTTTACTTCCAAAAGTACCAATTTGTAATTTTGCCAAAATATCTTTTGAAAATACTTGCTCTAATTTAGAATATTTTTTTGCACCATAAAATAATATGGTTAGAAAAAGTAGAAAAAGTACCCAAGGGTAAACAAAACTCATCTTCTTCCTCCTCTAAGCTCTACAAGAGTGTAGATAAATAAAAACAGTAGTCCTAATGAAAGTGGGTACATAAAAAGATAATTTTTATTAAATTGTGGTTTTGCTTTTAGTTCACTCTTTTGTAGCTTATCAATATGATTATAAATTCTCTCTAAACTAGTTGAATCACTCGCACTAAAAAACTCTCCTTTGCTTCTTTGTGCAATGAGTTTTAGTACCTGTTCATCATAATCACCATACCTTCCAATCCCTACGGTAAATACTTTTAAGTTTTCATCTTCAATTGCCCTCAAAGCAACATCTAGAGGAATTTGTCCAGCTGTGTTAAATCCATCTGTAAGAAGTATGATAGCTTTATCTTTTGCTTTTGAATTTTTAAGTAGCCTTGTTGCTAAAAACAGTGCATCATACATCGCAGTTTTACTACCGGCTACTCCTCTTCTTATTCCTTCCAAAAGTTTTGCACTACTTTTATGATCAAAGCTAAGAGGTGATGCCACATATGCAAAATCTCCAAAAACTATGATTCCTACATTGTCATTTTCCCTTTTTTGTATGTACTCACTTGCTCTTTGTTTTGCTACATTTAGCTTTGTATTTACTCCACCAAGTGAATTTACTACCATACGACCTTGACTCATAGAGTCACTAACATCCATAAGAAGCATCACAGCATGTGCCGGTTTTGTAGATACTTTTTCATGTTTTGTTATAGGTGATGCTAAAGCGGTTATAAGCAAAATTACACTTAACCACTTTAGAGTTTCTTTTAGTAGATTTACCTTTACATGTAGAGAGATATTAAAAAAGTTAGGCATGTACATATAGCCACTTTTTTCTTTACAAACAAATGCACACACAATAAACAGTGCCAAAAAAGTAAAAACAAAAGGATACTCAAATTGCATCTAAAAATCCTTTTATCTTTTTTAAATCTTCGCTACTAAAGCCTTCCACATCTTTTTTATACTTATATTTTTCTAAATACTCAAAATTTTCATCACAAAGAACTACTCCATATTTTGTTAGCTTATAAGCAGCTACCTTACTGTTGCTCAAATTTAAGTTTTTTAACTCTTTTTTTGCTATTTTTATTGGCGAAACTACTCTTTTGTAGTTTATAAGTTTCTTGATTATAAAAAACAGAGCTACTAGCAACACTGCAACAATAGCTAGAAAAATATATAGACTATAATCTTCAACTGCAATGAGTCCTTTTATGTCTCTTAATCCTTCCATTCTATAAGCCTCACTCCACACTCTTTTAAATAGCTTGCAAACTTCAAGTCTGCTCTTTTTAGCTCTTTTTTATACTTTTGTATACTACTTTTAGAAAAAATGATCTCACTTTTTTGTTCACTTATCGGGTCTACTATACTAATCTCACCAATGTCACTTGGGTTAAGCTCAAACCTGTCCCTAACTCTAACTAAAACAACCTCATGCTTTTTACTAATCGCTTTTAGATTTGGAGTTTCTAAAAAATCTCCAACTATAAAAAGATATGAGCGTTTTTTTATCTTGTTTAGTGCATAATCATTTAGCTTATCGTAGTCAATAGACTCATGCAGTACCTCTACATGTAGAGCTTTTTCTACTGCACTGATTACGCCACTCTCTTTTTTAGTTGTTTTTGTTCTTTCTATTAGTCTATTGCTAAATAGTGAAAGAGTAAAGCTATCTGAGTTTTTTATGGTACCTAAACCAATAGCTGAGATAACTTCCGCAACAACTTCTTGCTTTAAAACTTTTGTTCCAAAAAAGAGACTACCACTCATAAGAGCTATAACCTCAACATTTACCTCTTTGCTCTCATAAAAATTTCTAAGATATATCTCACCTGTTTTTGCCGTAGCAAATGGATCAACACGGCGGATATTTTCTCCGTACTCATACGGTCTTATTTTGGCAAAATCATAACCATCACCAATCTGTTTGGAGTTATGCTCGCCCAAAAGCTCTCCATAAATATACTTCTTGCTCTTGGCTATAATCTTCTTTACAAGATTTCTGTTCATGGTATTGGTAGTGTTTCTATTATCTTATCTAGTATATCATCTGTTGTTATCTCATCTGCCTCTGCTTCATATCCAAGTATGATACGGTGTCTTAGAACCTCTTTTGAGACAAATACAACATCTACAGGTGTTACATAGTCACGACCGCTCAAAAGTGCTTTTGCACGACTCGCCTTATGCAGATCAATAGTACCTCTTGGACTAGCTCCAAATTTGATAAGCTCTTTAAGCTCTTCAAGCCCATAGTCTTCAGGGTTTCTAGAAGCAAACACAATATCTGCCATGTACTCTTCAACTTCTGGGTCTATATGTATGCTATCGAGTCTGCTTTTTAGATCTTCTAGCTCATCTGCACTCATAACTTTTTCAATATCTATTTTTCTTTTATATGCCACTCTTTTTGCTATCTCAATCTCTTCTGCTTTTGTGTTATAAGTAACATTTAGTTTCATCATAAAACGGTCGAGTTGCGCCTCTGGTAGGGAGTATGTACCTTCACTCTCAAGTGGATTTTGAGTAGCAAGAACAAAAAATGGATAGGGTAGCTTATAGGAGTTTTCACCAATGGTAACTTGTCTCTCTTGCATCGCTTCAAGAAGAGCAGATTGCACTTTTGCAGGAGCTCTATTTATCTCGTCTGCTAAGAGCAGGTTTGTAAAAACTGGTCCCTGTTTTGTCTCAAATTGACTATCTTTTGGGTTATAAATCTGTGCTCCAACTATATCTGAAGGTAGAAGATCTGGGGTGAATTGTACTCTACCAAAACCTAAGCCAAGTGTTTTTGATAGAGTGTTTATCATGGTTGTTTTTGCAAGACCAGGAACTCCCTCAAGAAGTACATGTCCCTCACAAATAAGAGCGATCAAAAGAGAATCAACAACTGCTGTTTGACCAACAATAAGCTTTGAAATCTCATCTTTTACATTTTGTAGTTTTATATCCATATCACTTCCTGTAAATCATTTAAGGGTTTTTAGATGTGTCCTTGAGAATAAAATTATACTCTTGCTGTTTAAATAGAAAGTTAATAAAACTACGCCTTATACTGCTCCAACAAATTTGAAAGTTTTGCTGCCATCTGTGACATATGATCAGCTGCTGATGCAATCTCTTCTACACTTCTTGCATTATCACTTGAAAGCTCATTTATGCTTTCAATCTCTTCTATAATCACATTAGCCGAATCTGCATTTTGCACATACCCATTTATAATATCTTCTATATCAGCTATAGCACTTTGCATATTATCTACACTTTGATCTATCTCATGCTCTACTTCAGTTGAAGTATCTGCTAATATAGTCGCTTTTTTTGCATTTTGTGTTATCTGCTCTGTTGTGTTTGAGATTGATTGGACTATAACACTTATGGTTGCATTGATTTCTGCTAGAGATTTTTGAGTTCTCTCTGCTAGTTGTCTAACTTCATCTGCCACAACAGCAAAACCTCGTCCATGCTCTCCTGCTCTCGCAGCTTCTATAGCAGCATTTAGTGCCAAAAGGTTAGTCTGATCTGCAATGTCGGCTATAACTGTAAGAACTCCTTTGACTTGCTCTGCATCTGTGCTAAGCTGTTCTAGTTTACTCGCCATCTCTACTTCTGCAACTGAACTCTCATGAACACCTTTTGAAAGAGATGCTATCTTCGTTTTTGCAAGTTCTAGCTTTTTACCTGTAGTTACAATCTCCTCTTTTGTTTCTTTTGCCTCTGCGATTGAGCCATTCAAGACATCTTGAAGCTCTTTTCCTTTTTGTGCTGCTCCTTGGACTATAGTTGATTCTTCTTCTGCTTTTTGACCTATTGCAAGTGAAGTTTGTGATAACTCTTCAGCAATTGAGCTATTTTCAGCACTACTTAGTTTTGCCTCTCTTACTGTTGTTTGAACTTTCTCAATAAATGCATTTATATAGCTTGATATTAATGATATTTCATCTGTCCCAACAACTTTTAATCTTTTAGTTAAGTCTCCATCTCCTTTAGACAAATCTCTTGTTATTTTTTCTAGCATAGAAAGTGGTTGTATTAAAATATTTTTAACCATAAATATACTCAAGAAAATAATAAATAAAATTGCACCTATACCCACAAATAGTACTATTTTTTTAACTTCATTATTTTTCTCTTTTACACTAAATCCTATTGTGTCTTGCTCCTTTTTAACTGATAATTTTACCTCTTCAGCAAGCTTTGCTATATATGGACCTGTCATATTTAGTCTGTTATTGATAATATCATTTCTTGATTTTATTATTGTGCTTATCTGGAATACTCCATTTTTATAAGTATCTATTATATTAATAGCTTGCCTTAACTGAGATCTTCTTTTTGTGTTTTCTAAATTATCTCTAGTGATAGTTAAATTTTTACTTAGATTATCAAACTCTTTTTTAACTCTATCTAAGTCACTTTTAGAATTTGAAATCAAAAATTTTGCGGTATAGAGTCTTGCCAACAATAATACTCTTACACCCTTTGCAGCATCTAATGCAGATTTAGTATCTCCATCATTGTTTGCACTATTCATCACTGATGTCAAAAGTTGTTCTATTTTTTTACCATTGACATCTAAGTTTTCTTTTAGAATTTTATTTCTTTTTTTATAAAACTCTACTACTTTTTGAAATTCTTTTTTATACAGTATTAGTTGTTCATTAATTATTTTGACTTTTTTTGCTCTATCTGGTTTTTGTATTTCAACTTTTGCCTTATCAATAAACTTCATCGTTTTATCGTAATAAGTGTTAAATTCATCTATATCTTTAGTCGAGTTTGTTTTTAAATATTCTTTAACATTCATTCTAAGCATAAGCATATCTGCCTGTACTCCGCTTGCCAAAACAGTGTCTTTTGCCATCTCTCTGTAGCTAGCAAAACCACTTGTAGACTTTTCTATACCGTTGATTACGACACCAACCAAAATCGCAACAACGACTGCAATTATCACAAACGAAACTGTAAATTTCGCTTTTATTGTTTTTAACATAATTTAACCCTTAAAATTAAGATATAATCATTATACCCCCCCTTCTTTAAAAAAGGTTAAATATATACTCATCCTAAATCAAACTGTTACATAATGGTGCTACTATTTTTTTACTATTGAGGCAGATGTTCTTTAGCATAGCCTTAGCTATTGTAAAGGTTATCTAACGAAGATAGTGAGAAAAAGAGTAGTATCAGTATGTATTAGTTTGTTTTAGGATGAGTATAATAGTTTAGTTAGTTATATTTTTTCCTGCAAATCTTACTAAGGCACTTCCCCAAGTGAAGCCTCCTCCAAAAGCATCAAGTAGCATCAAATCTCCATGCTTGATTTTTCCCTCTTCATACAGGTCATTCATCGCCATTGGGATTGAGGCCGAGGATGTATTTCCATATTTGGCTACTGTCATTGCACACTTTTCAAGTGGAAAGTCAAGTTTAGATCTAACTGCCTCGATGATTCTATAGTTTGCTTGATGAGGGATAAACATATCAATATCATGTGCTTCAATACTGTTTTTTTTCAGTATATCAACAACATCTTTGGTTAAAGTCTTAACAGCAACTTTAAAAACTTCATTGCCTGCCATCTTCATATACTGCAGTCTTTGGTCAAGATTATCCTCTCGGATTGGATTGACCGAACCACAACCAGGAGTTATGAGAAGTTCGCCAAAGTTTCCATCTGCACTTGCAAGTACATCTACTATGGCTTCATTTTTATCTTCTGTTGCACATATAACTGCTGCTCCTGCTCCATCTCCAAAAAGTATGCAAGTTGAGCGGTCTTCATAATCTATAATACTACTAATTTTTTCTGCACCAATTATAAGTATATTTTTCTTAGTTCCAGACTCTATAAAAGCTTTAGCTAGACTCATAAGATATACAAATCCTGTACAAGCTGCGCTTATATCAAATGCCATTACATTTTTTATGCCAAGTTTTTGTGAAATCATTGCAGCAGTTGATGGCATTGTAAGGTAGTCTGGGCTAAGAGTTGCACAAACAACCATATCTATATCAGATGTTTTTATACCTGAACGCTCTATTGCTTGAAGGGCTGCTTTATAACCTAGATCACTAGTAACTTCATCTGTATCAGCAATTCTACGCTCTTTTATACCTGTTCTTTTAACAATCCACTCATCGGTAGTATCTACCATTTTTTCTAAATCATGATTTGTCAATATATTTTTGGGAACATAACTACCTATAGATCTAAGTGCTGCGTACAAGAGGTGATCCTTTAATTTTCTAGTTTTGATAACCCTATCTGGATATCTTCATTTATATTTGAATCTGAAAAAGCTATTGCTTGAAAAATAGCGTTTTTAACTGCTTTAGAGTTACTTTTGCCATGCCCGATAATAGCACAACCTTTAACACCTAAAAGTGGTGCCCCACCATACTCAGCATAGTCTACCTGTTTTTTCAAACTCTTAAAGACTCTTCTCATTAAAAGTGCTCCTGCGATTGCCAAAGGAGATTTACGAATATTATTTTTAATAATTTTTGTTATAGATTCTGCCACACCTTCGCTTGTTTTAAGAAGTATGTTTCCTACAAATCCATCACAAACAACTACATTTACTTTTCCATTGAATATATCATTGCCCTCTATGTTTCCATAAAAGCTATCCATATTACTAAGCTGATCGTATGCACTTTTTGTTACTTCATTTCCCTTGCTTTTTTCTTCACCATTTGAAAGCAAACCAACTTTTGGATGTTCTATTTTAAGTACATCTTTTGTATATGCTTCACCCATTATAGCAAACTGAACTAAATGTTCTGCCTTACAATCGACATTTGCTCCCACATCTAAAACAAGTGCTGGTGTTCCTACAGGTCTTGGCATAAGAGTTGCAATAGCAGGTCTTAAAACACCTTTTAATCTACCCATTCTTAATGTAGCAAGGCTCATAGTAGCTCCACTATGTCCAACAGATACTACTGCATCTGCATAACCTTGTCTGACTAAATCAACTGCTTTATATATAGATGTCTCTTTTCTTTTTAGTGCATCAGTTGCACTATCACTCATACTTAAAACATCACTAGCTTCAACGAAAGTAACGCGATCATGATAACGAGATGGTATGAGTGGCCTAACAACTTCGGTTTTTCCTACTAAAATTGCATTAAATTCTCTCTCTTTAAGAGCTTTTATAGTGCCTTCACAGATAGGAGCAGGACCAAAGTCACCACCCATAGCATCTATTGCTATATTTATCATCTAGCTTTTATATTCGCCTGTTGTTTTGTTTACACGATGAGGCATTCTCCATGTTCCATCGCTATCTTTTACAGGAACTGGTAGCGTTACATTATAGTGTGTTCTTCTTTTTGCTGCTCTTGTCTTACTTACGCGTCTCTTAGGTACTGCCATTATATTTTCCTTTTACAATTTTGTTTTATTCAACATTACATGTAGAGCAGTAGTGATAATCACTCTTTAATATTTCCACTTCACTCAACAGTATTGTATTTAAATCTATGCTCTCTTCAAAAAACTCCATTACTTCAAGCAGATTATCACCACTCTCATATAGTCCATCGCTCGCTAGCAAATCTACCTTTTCATTGACATTTAAAGACATATCATCACCACATCGGTCACATTGACAAACAAGAGTCCCCTCTAATCTGCCAATACATTGGACTAAATTTTTAGATTTTTTTTCAAGTTTACCATAAAATTTAATTTCATCAGATGATGTTTCAAAATCTACTCCAGATTGTGGAATTTTTTTGAAAACTATTTTCATCTAAACTTACGCTATTTCTCTTCCACTAAAAAAGAAGTTTATCTCTATCTTAGCATTTTCAGCACTGTCACTTCCATGAACTGCATTTGCATCGATACTCTCTGCAAAATCAGCTCTGATTGTTCCTGCTGCTGCTTCTTTTGGGTTAGTTGCTCCCATAAGTTCACGGTTTTTTGCTACTGCATTTTCACCCTCTAAAACCATAGCTACAACTGGTCCACTTGTCATAAACTCTACAAGCTCACCAAAAAAAGGTCTCTCAGCATGCACTGCATAAAATGCACCTGCATCTGCATCACTTAGCTGAAGTCTTTTCATTGCTGCGATTTTAAGTCCATTGCTCTCAAATCTGTCAACAATTTTTCCAATTACATTTTTAGCAACTGCATCTGGTTTTATAATAGATAAAGTTTGTTCCATATTTTCTCCAATTAATTCTATATAAGATATTCTGACTACTCAGAACTTGGGATTATACCAAAAAAAAGATTTGAGAAAGATTAAAGTTTGAAGAATATGTAGAGAGAATTAAAAACTCCCTCTACATGTAGAGCTATTTCTACTCTACACAAGGCTCGCCATCAACAGCGCCCTCAGTTTTTGGTGCATCCCATACGATACAGCCTTCAGTTGGACATGCTTCTGCACATGCTGGTTCGTCGTTGTGACCTATACACTCAACACATTTGTCTGCATATACATAATAGATATCCTCTCCCGTTGGGTTATCATCTTCATCTACAATCGCTTCAACTGGACACTCATCAATACATGCGCCACAGCTAATACAAGTATCTGTAATTTTTACTGCCATCTTTTCTCCTTATGAAAATTGTTTGAGTTAGAAACTATATCAAAAGTTAGTTAAATATATATTAAAACAATTATATATTATGAAAATTATGAAAAAAAATTAAGGGCACCTCTAAAAGCCCTTAATTTCTAATTTATCTATTGTATTGTAACATAACATATAAAAATGCAGGAGTAAATGATGTTTAACTCAATAACAAAAAAAGTAACTTATACACAAGTTGCAGTCACAATAGTAGCGATGCTAAGTTTTATCATATATGTAAGTAATTACCTTACTAACTATGTAGAAAAAGACACTCAGTATAAACTAAACTCAAGTGTAACTAGCATGGTTCACACAATCGATACATACAACAGTGGACTTGAGGTTCAAGCAAAAAAACTATACAAAATCTTCGCCCTAAATTTTCAAAGTTTTTTTATAATCCCAGATGAAAAAATAGAGGTTAATGGAGTTCAAACACCTACTCTAGCGAGTGGTGGGACTGTACTAAATAACAACTTTGATGCTGTTGGTAAATTTAGTGACTTAACGGGTGATATTGCTACTGTATTTGCAAGAGATGGTGATGATTTTGTTCGTATCTCGACATCTTTGCTTAAAGAAGATGGTAGTAGAGCCATGGGTACATACTTAGGAGTAAAAAGCCCTGCATATAAACCAATCATGAATAAAGAGACATATGTAGGATATGCAAGACTCTTTGGGCAGGACTATGTAACAGTATATGCTCCAATTCTTGATGATAATAAAAATGTAATAGGTATACTTTTTATAGGTACAAACTTTACAAATGGTCTAAAGAGTCTATCTAAAAAAATAAATAGTATGAAAATCGGTGAAAATGGACAATTTTACATCATAAATACAAAAAGTAAAAAGTATGACCTTCACAAAACACTTCAAGGAAAGTTGGCGAATTCAAAAATTGCAACGAAGATTTTACAAAAGAAAAATGGCTTTATTGATTATGAAGAAAATGGTATAGAAAAAGAGGTTATATTTAGAGAGTATAAAAAAATGCGCTGGATTATAGTAGGTGAAGCACATTTAGATGATTTTCTAAAAGTCAATACAGAACTAAGAAAAAACCTAATCGTCGCTGCTATTATTCTTGTATTGATAATTGCGATCATAACATTTCTTGTTTCATATAAATTTATAGCTACTCCACTAAATAATCTAATACAAAAGACAAAAGACCTATCTACTGGAAATGGAGATTTAACAAAAAAACTTGATATCGTTGGTCATGATGAAATTGCACAAGCTAGTGAAGGTATCAATAACTTTATAGACAAAGTTAGAGAGTTAATTATAGATGCTAAAAGTTTATCAAATGAAAATTCATCTATAGCTCATGAGCTTTCAACTACCTCTTTAGAAGTTGGTAAGCTTGTTGAGGAGTCTTCAACTGCTACAGAAATAGCAAATAAAAAAGCAAATGATATGAAAGATAAACTTATCTCGTCTGTACAAGAAGCAAAACATGCTAAGAGTGAACTTGAAAAAGTAAATGCAAAAATGAAAGAGACAAATGATAAAATCATACAACTTACTACTCAAATTCAAAGTAGTGCATCTGTTGAAGTTGAACTAGCTCATAAGATACAGCAATTAAGTAGTGATGCAGATCAAGTTAAAGAGGTACTAACTGTTATAAGTGATATTGCAGACCAAACCAATCTTCTTGCACTAAATGCTGCTATAGAAGCTGCAAGAGCTGGTGAACATGGTAGAGGTTTTGCTGTTGTTGCTGATGAAGTGCGAAAACTTGCAGAGAGAACTCAAAAGTCTCTTGTAGAGATTAATGCTACCATCAATGTAATAGTCCAATCTATCATGGATGCGAGTGATCAGATGAATGCAAACTCTAAAAAAATAGAGCAGTTAAGTAACTCAACAATGGATGTTGAAACAAATATAGATTCTATGGCTCACATTATTAATACTGCTGCTACAACAACTGCTGAAGTTACTGAAAAAGGTTATGAAGCTACACAAGTAGATATAAATGAAATGGTAGAACAGATGTCAAAGATAAATAACTATGCAGCACAAAACACTAGAAGTGTTGAAGAGATTGCAAGTGCAGCAGAACATATGAACAGAATGACAGAAACTCTTAAAAATAAGTTGGATGAATTTAGGACTTAATTTAAAGGGCATCTCTAAAGTGATACTTTTAAAAAGTGTCACTTTAATATTACTTTTATAGTTAATTGGCTATAATTCCTTATTAATAAAAATTACTATTAAAGGAAATAATATGTTAGTAACAAACCCGGCTCCAGATTTTACAGCAACAACAGTTTTAGCAGATGGCTCTATCGTAGAGGACTTTAAATTAAGTGAGAACTATGGTGAAAAAGGTACTGTACTTTTCTTTTACCCTCTAGATTTTACATTTGTATGTCCATCAGAGATTATCGCTTTTTCTAAAAGAGTAGATGAGTTTAAAGCAAGAGGTGTAAATGTAATAGGTGTATCAGTAGATAGCCAATTTTCACACTTTGCTTGGAGAGAAACTCCAGTAAATAAAGGTGGAATTGGAAGAATTAACTTTCCTCTTGTAGCAGACCTTAGTAAACAAATCTCAAAAGATTATGATGTACTTTTTGGTGGTGCAGTTGCACTTCGTGGATCATTCTTAATCGATGCAAAAGGTATCGTAAGACATGCGGTTATCAATGACCTTCCTCTAGGAAGAAATGTTGATGAGATGCTTCGTATGGTTGATGCTATGCAGTTTACTGATGAGCATGGTGAAGTATGTGCTGCTGGATGGCAAAAAGGTGATGAAGGTATGAAAGCTACAACTGAAGGTGTTGCTGAATACTTAGACAAGCATGTAGACGATTTATAATAATCTATTTGTAAGTAGAGAATTCTCTACTTACAAACACTACAACTTTCAACTGATGCTATGATATCAAGCCTGTCAATCATAATACCTCTACTTTTTTCTAGACTATTTTGATAGATAAATAGATCTTCATCATAGTTTAAATCTTCAATACTACCACAAGTTTTACATACAACATGTATGTGAGGATTTGTAAAACAGTCATATCTCATTTTACCATTCACTGTATTTATATCTATCACTATACCATTATCTTTTAATAAGTTTACATTTTTGTATACTGTTGCAAGTGAAATCGTAGGATTTTTCTTTCTAATGTTACTATATAATTCATCAATCGTCGGATGTTTTTTTCGAGATAGCTCTTCTAAAACTGCAATTCTTTGAGGTGTTGCCTTTAGCCCTCTATCCTTTAAAAGTGTCAAAATATCCATATACTACCCTCTAGTTATAATTTTTTTTGCTATTTGTTCTGGTAAAATTTCAAGGTCTTCTTCTACTAGTTTAGTATTGCCATGCTTTATAAAGCTATCTTCATATTCAAAACTAACTACCTTTACACTATTCCAAGAAAAATCATTTTTTAAACATGTTATTATTGAGCCTACACCACCAATTTTGGCACTATCACTAATAACATACCACTCATCATAGCTATGAGAAAGACTCTCAAGCATATCTTTATCAATCGGTTTAACAAATCTTAAGTCTAAAACAGCACAATCTATGCCATCTTTTTTTAAAATCTTTGCTATTTCCAAAGCTTTTCCAACGCCATTTCCATAACCTATAATAAGCTTATTACTAGCACCTTTTTTTAAGAGTTGTGCCCTACCTAACTCAAATGGTATATCCTCAGCATCGCCACAATCTTTAAATGAACCTCTAGGATACCGCAAAGAGCATGGACCTTTATGCTTATAGGCATATTCTACTGCTCTATACATACTCTTCTCATCTCTTGGAGCAAAAAGCGTCATATTTGGTATTGCACTTAAATATGATATATCAAATACCCCTTGATGTGTCTCTCCATCTTCACCTACTATACCAGCTCTATCTAGTGCAAAAACTACATTTAAGTTCATAATACAAGCATCATGAATTACTTGGTCATAGGCACGCTGTAAAAAAGTGGAATATATAGTTATAAATGGCTTAAAACCCTCTTTTGCCATTGCAGACATAGATGTTACGGCATGTTGTTCTGCAATTGCAACATCCCAAAAACGAGTTGGATGTTCATTCATAAGTCTACATAAACCTGTTCCTGTAGGCATTGCAGCTGTTACACCAACTACATTTTCATGCTCTTTTGCGAGCTTTGAAAGTGCATCACTATAAACACTCGTAGCACTCTTTTTGCCATCACTATTTTTAAGAGATTTTCCACTATCTATATCAAACGGTCCAACACCATGCCAATTTTCTTCATAGCCCTCAGCTATTTCATAGCCTTTGCCTTTTAGTGTCTGTGTGTGAATAATAACCGGCTTATTTAAATTTTTTGCTAACTCATATGCACGAATTAAATCTTCTACATTATGCCCATCAACTGGTCCAATATAGTCAATCCCTAACTCTTCAAAAAGCATTCCTGGAGTAATAAGTTTTAGACTCTCTTCAAACTTTTTTGCCATATATGTAGCACCATCTGGTAAATACTTTAAAACATGCTCCGTTTTTTTCTTTACTTTTTGAAAAAAATCTCCTGCAATTGCATGTGATAAAAATTTACTGATTGCACCAATTGGTTTTGCAATGCTCATTTTATTGTCATTTAAAATTATAATAACAGGAAGTTTAATATCGCCAAGCTCATTTAAAGCTTCATACGCCATTCCAGCAGTCATAGAGCCATCACCAATAAGTGCTATAGGAACTCTATGTTTTTGTTCATTTTTAAGTTTAATCGCCTTTGCCGCACCAAGAGCCAACGATATAGAGGTTGAACTATGGCCTGCTATAAAAAAATCATACTCTGATTCACTTGGTTTGGTATACCCGCTTAGGCCATTAAACTCTCTTAGCGTAGAAAAACTATCCCATCTATCTGTTAAGAGTTTATGTGCATATGACTGATGTGAAACATCAAATATAAAGGGGTCTTTTTTCGCATCAAAAACATAATGCATTGCAACAATAAGCTCTACTGCACCTACATTACTGCTTAAGTGCCCACCATTTTTACTAACTGTTTCAATAATTTTTTTACGAAGAGAGACACAAATATCTTTTAACTCTTCTATTGATTTTCCTTTTACTATATTATCCATTATCTACCAAATTTTTTACTTTTTCCAATCTTGTTTGTATGCTACCATCTAAATTTCCTGCATCGCTTAAAACGACTACTCCACCCTCTGTAATTGCGCTATCAGCATCTACCTTGATATTTTCACTCTCAGAGTATATCTCTTTAAAGGCTTTAAAGTCTTTTGGATTCACTTTTAGCTTTATATTCTTTGCATCTTTCAACTCTTTTATAAGAATTTTTGCTAAAGTATTTGCAATGATACTGCTCGACTCTTTTACCTCTTTTGCTATAACCTCTTTTGCAATTTCAATGGCAGTTGATGAAAGTTCCTCTTCTATTTTATGTAAAAAATCATTTCCTTTTTTTATCTCCAAATCAAGAGTATTAATAGAGTCTAGAAACTTCTCTTTGATCTCTTTTAAACCTAACTCCAAATCATCTTTTGCCTTTTGATAACCTCTCTCATATGCATTTTTTGACTCTCTTTCAAGCTCATTTTTAAGTCTGTTATTAAAATCTTCCTCTTGCTTTTCAATCTGCATCTGAAGCTTAACTATATTTGTAGAGAGCTCATCACTCTTTTTAAGTAACTCTTCAATAAATTTATTTTGTTGCTCATCTACTTGCACCACAACTTCTGGTTTACTTAAAGTATTAAGCTCATCTTTAGTCTCTTTATTTGATTCTTTGACAGAAGAAGTTACATCATCTTCACTGCTTTGTACTACTTTGCTACCACCAAGTACTTTAAAATGATATGGTTCAACCTTATGTCCATCTGTTGCACTGTTTTCTATTACATTTTTCACTTATCTACTCTTTCTGACATCAGTCTATCATCTCTTCAGCCTCGCCTACTTGAACAAGTCCTTGTTCTGCAAGTTTTTGAACCTCTTCTACTATGCGTCTTTGTGTCTCTTCAACATCTTTAACTCTAACAGCTCCTAAAAAGCCCATCTCTTCTATGAAAGCATCTTGTGCACGCTGTGACATGTTTTCTAAAAACTTATCTCTTAACTCATCTGGTGCGCCTTTCAGTGCTATCATTAAGTCTTTTTTATCTGCAACTTTTAATATCTCTCTAATTGCAGTAGAGTCCAATTTCATAATATCTTCAAATGTAAACATCATCTCTTTTATCGTATTTGCAAGAACTTCATCTGTTTGTTCAATATATGCAATCGTAGTTTTTGATGCTTTTTGACCAAGACGATTGAGTATTTCAGCTACTGCTCTAGGTCCTCCAACTTCAACTTTATATGAAGTAAGAGACTCTAGTTTGTTCTCTAGCACGGCAGATACCCTTTTTACAACTGATGGAGATATATCGCCTAGATTTGCCATACGAATTGTAACTTCACTTTTAAGCTCATCTGGAAAGTAAGATATAGTCTCAGCAGCACTAGTAGGGTCCATGTGGGCTAGTATAAGTGCGACTGTTTGAGGATGTTCTGTTACAATAAAATCTGCAAGTTGCTGGGGTTTTATCTGGGAAAGATAACCAAAACTTTGTGTATTTTCCATACTTTTAGATAGTTTATCCATAATCTTTTGAGCTGCTTCACTACCAAAAGTACGATAAAGAATCTCTTTTGCATACTCCATGCCACCACTTCTTATGAATTGATTTGATTGAAGTATTGCATAGAACTCCTCTAAAACTGCATTAGCAACTGACTTATCTATGTTTTTTACTGTTGCAATGTATTGAGAAATCTCTGTTACTGTATCTATATCCATATGAGAAAAAAGATTAGTTGTTGTATCTTCTCCAAGCTGAATCAATAAAATTGCAACTTTCTCAGTCATACCTAATTCATCAAACTGTAGTTTTTGCTCATTTGATAGTTTCATTCTCCACTTCCTGCATTTTTAGGCTGAAAATCAAAGTCACTCTCATTTCTAATCATACTTTGAAGAAGACCTGCAATCTCTTCACTCTTATCGTCAGAGAGTGTTTTAAGTTTTTCAAGTAGTACATCATACTTAAGCTCATCTTCATTAAAGTCATCCCCAATACCAAGCTGTTCTTCAACTTTTTTACGAGCTTTTTTAAACTTCTCAAGTGTATCTTCAGCACTATCTTCATCATCATCTTCAAGCTTTATATCATCAGTGTTAAGCTCTTCAACACTCTGCTCAATCATTTTTTGACTAAATGGTTCGATTACCTTTTTATAAAAAACAAATAACAAAATTGCCGCAATCAAATACTTGATAATTGGAACTAAAGGTGAGCCATAATATGATAGCTTATCTATAAATGTCTGTGTTGGAGCCTTTTTTCCGTCTTTTTGAAGAGGTTTAAATTCAAAATTACTTACAGTTACTTCATCCCCTCTTTTTGGGTTGAACCCAACAGTCTGCTTAACAATTGCATTGATAGAAGCCATTTGTGCATCGTTAAGTGCAATATACTGTAGATTGCCAGTGTTATCACCATTTGCATCTTTTTCAAAATCATAATTTCCATCAACTACAACTGCTGCTGTAAGCCTTTTTATAGTGGCAAATTCGCCCTTTGTATTGGTGATTTTTTTAGATATTTCATAGTTTACAGTTGATGAGCTTTTTTCATATTTTTCTGTTTTATTGTTTTTCTCTAAACCTTGAACAGGACCTATATTGCTTACTGCTCCGGGAACTCCTCCTACATCTTTAGGAGTACTTCCCTCTTTTTTCTCTTCAACTGTCTGCTCACTTCTTGGAACTGAATTTGGATCATATACCTCACTAGTAGTATTAACCCTTGCAAAATCAAAATCAATTGTAACTTTTGCTACAACTTTATCTACGCCACCAATAACAGGAGCTAAAACATTGATAATTTTATCTTCTATATCCCTCTCAAAATCTTTTTTATACTTTAGCTGCGACTTAACTAACTCACCTTCAAAAGCTGCACTATTTTCATCTCCTAAAGGTATGCCATCTTGATCAACAATAGAAACATCTTCTGGCAGAAGATTTGTAATAGATGAAGAAACTAGATTTTTAATACCTGTGATTTGTTTTAAAGATAGCTTCATACCCCTGTTTATATTTAAAACAATTGAAGCAGTTGCAGGGCTTTTTTGCTCAGCAAAAACAGTCTCTTTAGGGATAGCAATATGAACACTTGCATTTTCTATTGGCTGAAGACCTTCGATAGTTCTTGAGAGTTCGCCCTCTAAAGCTCTTAAGTATTTAATCTTCTGCTCAAAATCAGTTGCACCAAACTCATTTTTATCAAATATTTCAAAACCAACTTTACTATCTTTTGGAATACCAAGAGCTGCAATTGCAATTCTTTGTTTATAAACCATGCTTGATGGAACAGCGATAGTACCCTCATTGACAACTTTGTATGGAACGCCATCTTTTTCTAGTTGTTGAATAATAAGTGCAGAATCACCAGCATTTGTCTTATCAAAAAGTATACTATACCCACTTCCTACCATGCTATTATCCGACTTAAAAAGTAGTAAAAATGCGATAAAACCGACTACTAAAAGAATTGAAACTAGTGCTACTATCCTCTGTCTAAGTGTAAAGTTTTGAAAAAGTGTTGCTATCTGATCTAAAAGCGTCTTAAACTCCATTTATGCCCTTATAAACTTCTGTATATTTTAAAAAATCTACTGTTCTGGTCTGGTGTGCCTATGGTAACTCTAATTGTATTCATACCGTATGCCCCCAAATCTCTTACAATTATACCTTTTTTCAAGAGATTTTGTGCAATATTGGAAGATTTTTTCTCATTATCATATTTTAGTGTTATAAAATTGGTATAACTTGGTATAAAATCGAAACCATTTTCAAGAGCAAACTCTTCATATCTTACCATTTCAGAAAAGTTTTCTTCTATACACTTTTGAACAAACTCTTCATCTTTAAGTGCTTCTATACCAGCTCTCAAACTAAGTGTTGTAATATTAAATGGTGATCTTAGTTTATGCAGTGCTTTTATAATCTCTTCACTAGCTACCCCATACCCACATCTCATGCCACCAAGTCCATAAGCTTTTGAAAAAGTACCCAAGTAAAGAACATTTGAAAATTTTGTAATCATATCTTTTACATCAATCTCTTTGTTTGCGTCTTTTACCTTAGCATACTCTTGATATGCGCCATCAACAACAACTAATGTATCTTTATCAATTTGTTCTATAAAATCATATACATCTTTTGTATCCAAGCACTCTCCAAGAGGGTTGTTAGGCAAACACAAAAATATAACTGAGATATCTGGATTTGTTTTATACATCTCTAAAAACTCATCAAGATTGTGAGTATGTGAAGGAGTTTTGAGTATTTTTGCTCCAGTTTGGCGACCATATATTTCATACATCGCAAATGTAGTTTTTGCCATCAATATTGAGCTATTTTCATTGGCTTTAGATTGGAGTGCAAAGTTAATTACCTGATCACTTCCCGCTCCAACTATGATATTTTCACTCTTTACTTCAAATCTATTGGCTAAACCCTCTTTTAACTCATACATGCTATCATCTGGATATAGGTTTGCTTTTTTCGCCTCATCTTTGAGAGCTTCAATGACTTTTGGACTACAACCTCGTGGATTTTCGTTACTTGCAAGTTTAATGATATCTTTTTCATCAATACCAAACTCTCTAACAACCAACTCTATTGGCTTTCCTGCTTCATATATTTTTAAGTTATCTAATACACTATTGAATTTCATCTACTCTCCTGATTTTACATAGCTTCCTAGCCACTTGATTTCATTTATGCCCTCATTTGCTTTTAAAACTCTCTGTACATTTTCATCATCAATATGACCCTCAAAGTCAAGATAAAAAACAGCTTGAAAGCCACTCTCTTTTGTTGGTCGTGATTCTATCTTGGTTATATTTACCTTTTCATCTTCAAAACTCTGTAGAAAACTTACTAGTCCTCCAGGTCTATTTTGAGTTTTTGCAAGAATAGAAGTTTTATTTTGCAGTCCTGCTCTATTTTTAAAATCACTTAGTATAAAAAAGCGTGTTTTGTTGGCTAAATTATCTTCTATCTTATCAAAAAGAATTGGGACATTATATAATTTGGCTGCAATATGAGAACAAATTGAGGCACTATTTGGCTCTTTTGATGCAAGTTTTGCAGAGGCTGCAGTGGATTTAGTTGGAATGAATTCTACATCTAAAAGCATATGCTCTTCTAAAAACTTTCTACATTGATTGTAGCCTTGAGGATGTGAATAAATTTTTTTAATATCTTTTATACTCTCACAAGTTGTTGCAAATGAGTGATGAATGTCCATATAAATTTCAGATACGATAAGAGAATCAAACTTACCAAGACAATCAAGCGTAATACCAACAGCACCTTCTGTATTGTTCTCAATAGGAACTACTCCATACTTTGCTTCACCATTTGCCAAAACATTAAAAACTGCCTCAATAGAGTTTAATGCGATATAATTTCCCATAGCCCCAAAACGACTCTCTGCAACCTGATGAGTATAACTTCCATCTGGTCCTAAAAATACAACTTTTTCAGGCATTTCAAGGTTACGACTCACAGCAAAGACTTCTAAAAATATAGCCTCTATTGCTTTTGCATTAAGCATTCCATCATTTAAACTTTTTAAACGATCCAAAATCTCTTTTTCACGCTCAGGTCTATATATAGCAGCTCCTGTTGTCTGCTTTGCAATACCTATCGCCTCAACAGACTTCATTCTTCTGTTTAAAAGTTTTAAAATTTCATTATCTATTTCATCTATCTCTTTACGATAAATATCTAGCTCATCCATTTAAGATTCCTATATTTTCAACTATTTGGTCAATTGACTGCTCTACATGTAGAGCCTCTTTTTTGCTCTTACACTTACCACTTAAAACCAAGGTAGTTTTAGCTCCAAGCTCTTTTATGCCCACTAAATCTCCAACTGCATCATCGCTTATCATCTCTATATTATCAAAATTATTCACATTTAAAATTTTTAAGGCCTCTTTATAAAAAGCAGGACTAGGTTTTCCAATCACTTCATACTTACTACCTGTTGCATAAGATATCATCTTCATGATAGCACCAACGCCCGCATATCTACGACCATCTTTTGCATATATACTAGTTGCATGCATACCAATGAGCTTTGCGCCATCACTAACCATCTCTATCATACTAGCAAAATCTTCTGAGCTAAACTCTTTACTACTTGTTACCAAAATAGCTTCTGGGCTCTTGGGTGTATTTTTATATCCAAGCGATTCAATAACTTCTATAAACTCTTGTGGACCAAAGCAGTATACCTTCTCTACTTGTAGAGAGTTTTTTAGAACCATAAAAGGGTCTAAATAACTTGATTTTGGAATGTTAAAGCCTAAATTTTTTAAAAAACTGTAAAACTCTGCACTAGGTTTTTTTGTGTTATTTGTTACTACTACAAATGGCTCTTTTAGATTGTTGACAAAATCTATAGCTCCATTGATTGGTTTTTTATCTTTATCATCAATTAGCGTTCCTTGAACATCTATTAGATACATTTTGCCTCTTCCTTAATCATATCTTCAAAGCAATCTCTCTCTCTTATTAGCTTATCTTGCCCATCTTTAATTGCCACTTCTGCTACTCTTGCTCTTGTATTATAGTTGCTACTCATAGTAAAACCGTATGCACCAGCACTCTTAATAACAAGTAAATCATCATGTTTTGTAAGTGGTAACACTCTATCTTTTGCAAAAAAGTCTGTACTTTCACAAACAGGTCCAACAACATCTGCTTTACTTAAATCTTCATTACGACCTATAACTTCTATTTTATGATATGCTCCATACAAACTAGGACGCCCTAAATCATTCATCGCACCATCTACTATTATAAATCGTTTTTTACCATTGTTTTTTTCATAAAGTACTTTTGTTAAAAATACTCCACTGTTACCTACTAAAAATCTACCTGGCTCACATGTTAGAGTAACATCAAGACCTGTCAAATTTTCAAATATCGCTTGTGAATAGTCATATAAATCCAAAGTTTTTTCATCTTTGTACTGAATACCAACTCCACCGCCAACATCAAAAAACTTTATATCGATATTTAGTGATTTTAAATTTCTTACAAGATCTGAAACCACTCTTGCAGCAGCTCTAAATGGCTCTAACTCTGTTATTTGGCTACCAATATGTGAATGGATTCCAATAGGCTCTAGATGATTAGAATTTTTTGCTTTAATATACATCCTCTTTGCACTATCAATGTCAACTCCAAACTTATTATCGTGTAATCCTGTAGATATATATGGATGAGTTTTTGCATCTATATTTGGATTGACTCTTATACTAATTCTTGCTTTGAGCCCAAGCTCTTTTGCTATAAGCTCAACTCTTTCCATCTCCTCTTCACTCTCAAGATTTATCATGAGTATATCTTCTTGAAGGGCTATTTTTATCTCATCATCTCTTTTCCCGACACCTGAAAATATTATCTTATACTTTGCAACGCCAACATAAAGTGCTCGCTTAACTTCACCTATAGAGACACAATCACACCCCGCACCAAGCTCTTTTAAGTGTTTCAAAACAGATAGATTTGAGTTTGCTTTTACTGCATAACAAACAAGTGATTTTCTTGCTTTAAATGCCTCTTTTAATTGATTGAATTGATTTGTTATATGATTAAAGTCGTACACATAAAGTGGTGTTCCATACTTTTTTGCTAACTTGTTGTACTGCATAATAAGCCTCTTTTGTAAAATAGACTTATTTTATCTAAATATAGATTAATTTTCTTTGTAGTACTGCCCTAAAGCGTAAATTGCTATCAAAGATATAGGCAAAATTACCCCGATTTCAGGATATATTACAGAAGTTGAAGATAACTTTGTAAGAATAAACAAAATCCCCCAAATACTAAGTGTTGTAAATATAAAAGTAAAACTTAAAAAAGCTGCATTAAAAAATCTACTGCTAATTGGTAGCCTATAAAAAAGTATCAGCACTAAAAGTGGTGCAAAGAGTGGGAAAAAAAGCTGTGAATACAAAAGTGTTTTTATCCTATCAAGATTCACATCTTGAGATGAAAAAAACATAATAGCATCTATAGTATCTAAGATTGACATATTGTACTCACCTTTGTGAACATTTTCTATAATTTTTGGTCTAAAATCCTTTAAAGCAATATATCTATCTTGATAAATCTCTTTTATCCCTTCGCTATCAATAGAAGTCACTTTTGGTTTTTTTATTATCGTAACATCGTGCAAAACCCAATTTTTACCATCAAAATATGCACTTTTTGCTGATACAATCTGTGTTAAATCATGCTCTATAATATTAAAGATTTTTATATCAGTTGCCTGTTTTTTTATAGGATCAAGTTTTTTAAAAAAAATATATTGGTTATCATTTTTTAAAAAAAGACTGTTTGAAGCAGTTGCAACTGTACTATATTTTAAGAGGTTTCTACTGTACTCATAAGCATATGCAAAAGATGTAAAATTGAGACTAATATATACTAAAGTTAAACTAAGTGCTGAAAAAAAAAGTGGTTTTACAACATCTCGTTTTGTTATACCAATAGCATATAGTGTAACTAATTCATTTGATTTTATCATTGCAAACTTTGTAACAATCATTGCAAATACGATAGAAAGTGGAACAGAATAATTAATAGCATCAAGCGTTTTAAATACTACATACAAAAGCTGTAAGTTTGCGGAGTTAGGAAAATCTTTATAATTTGACAAGACATCAATACCAACATAAAAAAACTCTAAAGATATAAAAATTATAAAAAAGTTTTTTAAGTAGTGTAATATTATATATTTTTGATACAACTTCATTTTTGTGCTTTCAATGTATATTTTGAAGTTATTGTACTTAACTCTTCATTTATTAGTTCTTTAATCGCTTGTACACTTACATCGATAATCTTTTCAAGCTCATCTTTTTGTGCTTTTGGGAAGTCTGATAGTACAAATGCAGCAACCTCTTGCTTCTTAACTGGCTTTCCAATGCCAATTCGAACTCTATAATAATCTTTACCTATATGCGAGTCGATAGAGCGAAGTCCATTGTGTCCACCATGTCCTCCTCCTATCTTATAGCGAAGGGTTCCAAAAGGAAGATCTAAGTCATCATGAACCACTATAACTCTCTCTGGTTTGTAGTAATCACATACAGCCCTAACACTTTCTCCCGAGAGATTCATATATGTATTTGGTTTTAAAAAAAGTATATTTTTTGATTTTCTAAGTTCGCCTTTAAAAAGTGGCTTACTTATATCTGAAGAGTTATGGTCATCGACTAGTTTATCGATAACCATAAAACCGACATTATGTCGGTTATTTTTATATTTTAAACCTGGGTTACCAAGTCCTACAATGAGAGTCATTGTTACTTAGCTTTTATAACTCCAGTAACTGCAACTCTATCTGCATCCATGATTGTTACATTTTCAGGAACTTCTATATCACGAACTAAGATTGAATCACCAACATCAAGATTACTTACATCTAGTGTAAAACTATTTGGTAAATTCTCACCAGTGCACTTAACTAAAAGACGCTTTTTTGAGTTAATTAAAATACCTTTGTTTTTAAGACCTTTAGGTGTTCCTTCTGTTTTAACCGGAATTAAATACTTTGAAAGTACTCCATCTTGAACAATGCGTAAATCTACATGTAACAATATGCTTGTTACTGGATGTTTTTGATACTCCTGAATAATAACTTTATACTCAGTTCCTGCAACTTTAACTGGAAAAGCTAAAGATGTTTTGTTTCGGATTGCTTTTATGAATTCGTTTGATTTAAACGCAGCGTTAATATTTTCAACACCTTTTCCATAAATGTTAGCAATTAGAAAACCATCTTTTCTTAAAGCTTTAGTAGCTTTTTTGTCAATACTCTCTCTAATAATACCTTCTAACATTTCTGTCCTTTTTAAAAATTTGAGGGCTAAGTATACTGAAAATATACTTAATTTTTACTTTTTCAAACCTATTATATCCCTATCTTCACCAATATAGGCACTCTCTTCTCTTTTAGTTGCAATTTTCTTTTCCGCTTCATAAAAGTCTAGCGCCATAAGAAGATCATTTTTGCTTGTAGCCCCATGAAGTGCTTCATCTTTTGAAATTTTTCCACTTGCATATAGGTCTAGTAGTGCTTGGTCAAAAGTTTGTGATTTATAGACATCTTTCCCCTCTTTAAGAGCATCTGGAATCTCACTATCTCTTCCTTCCATGATGAGTGTTTCTATTCTAGTGTTTTTTACTAAAACTTCAACTGCTGCGATTCTACCGCCATCGACTGTTTGCATTAATCTTTGAGAAACAACACCTTGTAAAACAGAAGCTAGTGACATTTTAATTCTATTTTGCTCATTTCCAGGGAACATCCCAATAATACGCCCGATTGTCTCTTTTGCATCCATGGTATGCAAAGTTGAAAGAACCAAGTGCCCAGTTTCTGCTGCGTGCATTGCAGTTTCTATTGTTTCTAAATCTCTCATCTCACCAACCAAAATAACATCTGGATCCTCTCTAAGAGCTGCTCTTAGAGAGTCTGCAAAACTTATGGCATCTTGACCAATAGCTCTTTGATTTACAATGCTAAGTGCATCTCTATATACAAACTCAACTGGATCTTCAATAGTAATAATATGCTTTTTTTGTGTCTGATTTATCTGGTTTATAATCGATGCTAAAGTTGTTGTTTTACCGCTACCTGTTGGACCAGTAACCAAAACAAGTCCACGAGAAATATGACAAAAATTATTAATGACATTTGGAAGTTTTAGTGACTCAACTGTAGGCATATTCATGGGAATTGTACGAAAAACCCCACTAACACCATCTACTTGAAAGAACAGATTAACACGAAAGCGGTAGTCCTCATTAAGCTTAAATGTGAAGTCAATATTCTTTTTTTCTACCAATTCTTTAAATCTAGTTCGTAAAAGCTCTTTTGCTAGAGTAAGACCATCATCATGATGCAGTATCTCTTTGGAGAGTGAAACAATTTCACCATTGATTCTACCTCTTATATTGAGTCCACTCTTAATATGAAGATCACTTCCACCATGCTCTACTAATTTACTAAGATAAAATCTAAGCCTTTTTGTCATCTCAAAAGTTAAATCTTCTACATTAATATCTATTGACATCTACAGCTCCTTTAAAATCTGCGCAAATGCATCTTTAAAAGACTTTAAACCATCTTCTAAAAGCTCATCATAAACTTTATGCATATCAATACCATTTAGTTTAAGCTCGCTAAAATAGTTCTCATACTCCTTTGTCGGTATTTTTTCAACTGCTTTTGACTTGATAAATGCTTTAATTGTTCCTAATGGTGCTGTATTTACTGAGTTTTTAAAAAGAAGTTCTTTTATATAGTAATCAACTTCTAGCCCTTCACTCTTTATTCCTGTGCTAGCAAAAAGTGTTCTGATATTTGGCAAATTATAGCTTTCTATTAAATCGTATATTTTTGTTGCATTATATATGCCAACCTTTGCTGTTTGCATTCCCAAATTTTCTATCTGTTTGTCTAATTTTCCATCAAATCTACTTACAAATACACTTACTACTCCTTTTGGGTTAAGGTTATTTGCTCGCTTAAATGCCTCCATACATCCCTTTGCTTGATCTGGAGAAAAAATTAGCGTTGCATTTACATTTATATCACATCTCATCAGCTCTTCCATCGCAACATATCCCGCCTTAGTTGCTGGAATTTTTATCATTACATTTTCTCTTGCTATCTCTTTAAAAAGTCTTTTTCCCTCTTTAATTGTCCCCTCAGAATCATCACAAAGAGTTGGATCAACTTCAATAGAGATAAATCCATCATTGTTATTTTTATAGAGTGGTAGCATTGTATCAGCTGCTCTTTTAATATCTTCAATAGCCAATTTTTCATATATCTCTTTTGCATCTAAATTTTTTAGTTTTTCTCTATCCTCTTTATATGCGGGCGAAGTTAAAAAAGCAGATTTAAAAATAGCTGGATTACTCGTTGCTCCATTAAAAACTTTACTATCCAAAAGCTCTATAAACTCACCTTTTAAAAAATCTCTTTCTACAAAATCACACCAAAGTGAAAAATTTTCTACATTATACATATTTTAGTAACTCTCTCATATCTTTTTTATCTATTATAACATTTGCCTCTTTTTTTAGTATCTCTTTTGCACAAAATGCAACTCTTAAATCAGCATGAGCAAACATTGATCTATCGTTGGCTCCGTCACCTACTACCACTGTATCTTTTCTACTAACTCCAAGAAACCTCTGAAGTCTTTGAATCATATCACCTTTTGAAAAATCAAACATCATATCACCGCCAACAAGACCTGTAAGCTTTCCATCTTTAACATGTAAAACATTGGAAAAGTCTATATCATAGCCTAAGATATCTTTTGCAAAACCTGTTGCATTTCGAAATCCACCACTAAAAACTGCTACTTTATAACCTCTTGCTTTTAGCCCTTCGATAGCCTCATAAGCACCACTCATGTATGGTAAGTTTTTGCAAATTTCATCAACAATTTTTATATCAAGCCCTTTTAAAAGTTCAACTCTAGTGGTAAGACTCTCAAAAAAATCTAATTTACCTTGCATAGCTAGTTCTGTTATCTTTGAAACCTCTTCTTCAACGCCTAACTTTGAGGCAAAAAAATCTATTGTCTCACCGTCCATTAGTGTTGAATCAAAATCAAATACGCATAATTTCATTATTTTTCTTTACATTTAGAGAGAGCGGGGCTAGCCTTGTTGGCCCCGCAAAGGTCTTAAAAGTCTCTTTTTAAAAGAGCTTCTACTTTAAGGATTGTAAGCATACTATCTTCACGCTTACCAATACCATATATCATGCCCTTATCGCCACCAATACTGTCTGGTGCAGGATCAATTCTATTTGATTTTATTCTAATCGCTTCTGTTAGTCTATCTATTACAAATCCTGCAGTATTGTGCTCTCCTTTCATGACTATATACCTTGTATCTCCTGTATTGTTCATAGGGGTTAAGTTAAACTTTCTTCTTAAGTCAATTAGTGGTATTACACTACCTCTTATATTAAAAACACCTAGAACATACTCTGGAACGCTAGGTACTCTAGTAAACTCTATTGGCTTAATTATTTCAACAATATTCAAAATAGGAATTGCATACTCTTCATCCCCTATAATAAAACCAACAAGCTGAATTATATCATCATCTGTGTGGTCTGGTTCATGAATCTGTTGTTGCTGTTTTTGTAGTATTTGATTTAATTTATCTGCCATATTATTACTCCGCTATTAGTTTCGTATTTTTTCGTACCACATTCTCTAGGTACTCTGGCGAATAAGGCTTAGTTATATACTCTGTCATTCCAGACTCAACACCTCTTAATCTATCAGCTTTTGAGGTTCTAGATGTTACTGCTATAAGCGGTAAGTTTTTGTATCTAGAGTATTTTCTAATCTCACTTGCGAGTGTATAACCATCCATTCGTGGCATCTCTATATCAATTAACATAATATCAATATCATGCTCTCCGCTTTTCAAAGTATTTAGTGCCTCTTGACCATTTGATGCTTCAATGATTTTGATTCCAATTGGATCAATGGATTTTTTCATTATAGTTCTATCCATCTTGCTATCATCTACTATCAAAACGGTATAATCTTCTGGTTTTGTTTTAACTTTATTTTGTGACTGCATACTCTCACGAATGTTTACCTTTAAACCCTTTGCCATATCCATCAAAGATGCAATATCAACAATAAGAGTTACCCCACCATCACCACGAATAGTTGCTCCTGCAATCCCATTAATACCTTGAAGATAATCGCCCATAGACTTAATAACTGTCTCTTCTTGCCCTACAAGTGTGTCTACTATCAATCCTAACTTAGATTCAGCAAGACCTATTACAACAACATAGGTATGTTCACCTGCTTCATAAACTTGCTTTACTCCAAATATATCTGATAGCCTTACTAAAGAAAGAACTTCATCTCTTAGCCTAAGCACATTTCTTCCCTCTACTGTATATATCTCATCAAGCGATATTCTTACAGTCTCTGAAACAGATGCAAGTGGTATAGCATAGTACTCCTCTTGGGCACCAACTAATAGTGCTTGAATAATAGCCAAAGTAAGAGGGATTTTCATCTTAATAACAGTTCCCTTACCAATCTCACTATCAATATCAATAATACCATTGAGTTTTTCTATATTTGTCTTAACAACATCCATTCCAACGCCACGGCCACTAACATTTGTAAGTTTTTCTGCTGTAGAGAATCCTGGTTTAAATATAAGTGCAAATGCCTCTTTATCGCCCATAGCATCTGCTTCTCTCTCGCTTATAAGTCCCTTTTCTATACACTTTACTCTAAGCATATCAGCATCTAATCCATTTCCATCATCTGTAATCTCAATAACAATAGAATTGCCCTCGTTATATGCCTTAAGCTCAATAAGTCCAGTTCTGTTTTTGCCTCTTTGTTCCCTAGTATCCCCATCTTCTATACCGTGGTCACATGAATTTCTAATAATATGAACAAGCGGATCACCAATCTCTTCTACAATTGACTTATCTAACTCTGTATCTTCTCCAGATATTTTAAGCTCAATTCCCTTTCCTAACTCGCGGGATAAATCACGAACCATTCTTGGAAACTTATTAAATACCTTTGCAATTGGAAGCATTCTTGTCTTCATAACTGCGATTTGAAGATCTGTTGTTACTAACGATATAGCTGAAACAACTTGATTAAGCTCTTCTAGAAACTTCTCTCCTTCATAACGCTCTTCAACATCATCATAAATCTTAAGAAGTCTATTTTTACCAAGAACAAGCTCTCCAATAAGATTCATCAAATGATCAAGTCTGCTAACCTCAACACGAATTGTCTGCTCTAAAGTTGAAGCATGCTTTTTAGCTGGAGGTGCAGCATTAGTTGTTTTTTTAGTAACTGGTGCTGCTTTAGTAGGTTGCTTCTTCTCAGGCTCTGCTGCATTTTTAGCCTGCTTCTTCTTTTTAGCTTCAGCTTTTTTCTCACTTAAAAGTCGCTCAATTTCAGCCTCTACCTCATCATCACTCATAGCCGAGTAGTCTTCACTACTTATCTCTTCTTCTTTTGATTCTTCTTTTACTTCTTCTTTGGGAGTCTCTTCAACTTCACTACTCTCTTGAATATCTTCACTAAGTTCTGGTATCTCTTTACCTTCACTTACCGCTTCAAGACGGCCAATAATATCTGCTAAATCCATACCGATTGTAGTGTCATCTCCGTTATCTCGAATACAGTGAAGAAGTGTTTTCATCATATCAATTGACTCTAAGACTACATCCATAATCTCTTCATTGAGCTTCAACTCACCTTTTCTAGCCTTGTTTAAGACATCTTCCATGTGATGAGTTAGTTTTGTTAAAACATCAAAACTCAAAAATGATGATGAGCCTTTAATAGTATGTGCAACTCTAAATATGCTATTTAAAAGTTCTAAATCTTCTGGTCTAGTATCTAGTTCTACTAAATCTTGGTCAAGCTGTTCTACAAGTTCGAACGCTTCGACCAAAAAATCTTCCAAAATTTCTTGTATATCATCCATCGTTCTCACCTTACTCTGTATCTACATGCGATTTAATTACTTTAGAAACTTCTTTGTAAAAAACCGATGCATCAAATTTTGTTAAATAGGCCTCGCCGCCCGCCTCTTTTCCTCTTAATTCACTAAAATGATCGCTTATGGATGAATTAAATATGATAGGGATGCTTGAAAATCTCTCGTCATCTTTCATGTTTGCAGCAAAATGAAAACCATCCATTTTTGGCATCTCAACATCTGAGATGATAATTTTAAGCTCTTTATTCAAGTCTTTACCATAAACACCATAAAGTTCATTCATCTTTTGAATTCCCTCTATACCATCTTTTGCTTCAACAACTCTCATACCCATTCTTTCAAGAGCATCGCGAGAGAGCCTTCTAGCTGTCATGCTATCATCTAACACTAAAGCGGTTCCGCCTATCTCTTCTATAATTTTGTTATCTACTTCTACATTTGGCTGATAAAGTCCAAGCTCTTGAACAACGCTTTCAAGATCTAAGATAAGAAGAACTTCATCATTCTCTATTCTAGTTACACCTGTGATTTGTGATTTATCAAGTGAGCCCATACCTGCTACGAAAGAGGCTGGCTCTATATCATTCCAACTGATTCTTCTAATTCTTTTAGCTTCATGAACTATAAATCCTATCAAAATATCACTAAACTCTGTGATTACAACTCTTGGTTTTAGATTCTCTTCTGGTGGTTCTTTTATCTGCATCCATTTTGCAAGATTTACAACAGGAATCACCACTCCACGAAGATCAAAAATACCCTCTATATACTCAGGAACACCTGGAAGTTCTGTAAGCTTTGGGATTTTAATTATCTCCCTAACTTTTGCTACATTTACTCCATAGATTCCTTCATAAATCCGATCCTCTTCTTGTTTAAGAATACGGAAATCTACTAACTCCATCTCATTGGAGCCTACTTTTAAGACATCATCATCAAACATTTTAACCCCTTAATTTACAACAATTTACTTGTAAACTTATCATGTTGGTAACATTCTACAATAAAATAACTTTGATTACACGCAAAAGATGGCAAATTTATATAATTATATCCATTTACTACAAAACTATGGTTCTGATGGTAATGACCTTCGACTATAAAACTTCCTTTTCTTACTTTAAAATGTACTATTTTTTTTCTAACTATATCTTCAAAATTTTTGATTTTTGTGCATATGCTCTTTTTGTGTTGATCATTTTCTATTTTTTTGGATATAAAATTTTCTTTTCTTGTATCTATAAAATTTAATATTTTTAGCACAACACTTGAGCGTATAAGTTTTGTATAGACTATATATAGAAAATCTCCACTGTATTTGTCCCCATGAGACAAGTATATATCTGTTTTGTCTTCTAGTATAAAATGAGCTGGTTGCTGTTTTATTGGGATTATATTGATGTTTTTAAAAACATATGAGAGCTGAAAATCATGATTGCCTTCAAGATAAAACACCTCTACATGTAAAGCTATTTTATCTATCAAATCAATATATTTTTGCCATTTGTTTTGTGAGTACTTAATATGACCTATAAGCAAGTCAAACATATCTCCCATAAGAAAAAGTTGAGATGTAGCGATCTGTTTTGATTCTATTTTTTGCAAAAAACTATATAGCTTATCCCTTCTATCATTTTCATGGGCATCAGCTATAAAAATAGCTCCATTTTTAATCTTATGGCACATAAGCAAAGATTGGAATTCCTAGATTCTCTTCATATCCACACATCAAGTTTGCATTGACCACTGCTCCTGAGGATGAGCCTTTTAGGAGGTTATCTATACTTGATGATATAAATAATGAAGTTCCATTTTGTGCTACAAAAATATCACAAAAATTTGTTCCTGCTGTTGATTTTAGATCTACTGGAGTTTCTCGTACTCTTATAAACTTCTCATTTTTATAAAACTCACTTAGTATATTTTTTGCATCTATTTTAGAGTTTAGTTTCAAATAGATACTAACTAACTCACCTCTTGTAATTGGGATCAGGTGCGGAACAAAATTTACTTCAAAGTCTTTGTTAGTCATATGCTTTAACTTCTCTCTTATCTCAGGTGAGTGTCTATGTTTTAGAGGGTTATATGCAAACATGTTTTCGTTCATATTGACAAATTGTGTCATCTCATTTAGTTTTTTTCCAGCCCCACTTAATCCGCTCTTTGCATCAATAAAAATTGGATAGTCTTCATCTATATAGTTTGCAAATGGTAAAAGACCAAGCAGGCTTGCTGTTGGATAGCAACCTGGATTAGCTACTAATTGGCTCTTTTTTATCTTATCTCTATTTATTTCAGGCAACCCGTAAACTGCATTTTTTAGATTTTCTTTATCTTCATGTGAACAGTAAAACTCCTCATAAGCATCAAGTTCCAGACGGTAGTCTGCTGAGAGGTCCACAACCTTTACATGTAGAGCTAAAAGCTCTTTTGCAAAACCCATGGCAGTTTTGTGAGGAAGTGCCAAAAATGCTAAATCAGCTACTTTTGCAATCTTATTTGCATCACTTCTTTGCACATCAAACTCTACTACGCCTTTAAGACTTGGGTGAAGCTTACTTAGTTTTTCCCCGCCTTGCGATGTACCTACATATACTATCTCAAACTTTGGATGAGAATGGAGAATTTTAATCAATTCTAACCCAGTATATCCACTTGCACCTATTATTGCTACTTTTGTCATCATTAAAACTTTATATCTTTGTATTCTACGCTAAGTATTTCAAACTCTTTTTTACCAACAGGTAGATTTATCTCTACCTCATCGCCCTCTTGCTTGCCCATAAGTCCACGAGCTAAAGGTGTGTTAAAAGATATGAGTCCTTTTTCTGGGTTACTCTCTATCTGTCCTACTATGGTATAGCTTATCTGCTCTTGCGTTTGCATATCTTCAAGCTCAACGGTTGAACCAAATCTCACTCTTTCGTGTTCATATGATGCAGGGTCAACCACTTGTGAATTTACAAGCAACTCTCCAAGCTCGGCAATACGCCCCTCAATAAATCTCAATTTTTCTCTTGCTGCATGGTACTCTGCATTCTCTTTTAAGTCTCCATGACTTCTTGCTACATCAATCTCTATTACGGTTTCGGGTCGCTGTACCTTGTTTAGATCATTTAGTTCTGCTTTTAATTTTTCATGACCATACATAGTCATAGGCTGTTTGCTCATCTTAATTCCTTATCAATTTTATCATACTATCTCTACTTCCATACTTTAGAAGTTTATGTAGCTTTTTAGAGTTTTCAAAAAACTCTTTTTTATCTATCTTTTTATACTCTTTTAAAAGATTTTCTACTGTTACATCATCTTGAAGAAGCTCAACATGAAGAGGCTCTATTTTAGCAAAATCAAATATAATATTTGCTAAACCCACATGAGAAAGCTTTACAAATCTTCTTGCAATAAAAGCATCTAGTGCTTTTGCTTTATAAGCAAGCACAAGTGGTACCCCAATAAGTGATGCTTCAAGTGTAGCAGTTCCAGAACAAACAAAAGCAAACTCACTCTTTAAAAAACTCTCATGAGTATCTTTGGAAATCTCAAATTCACTAATATCGCCATAAATTTCTTCTATCTTTTCATCACTAAAATGAGGAGGAATTACAAGTATATTTTTTTTAGCTATTTTTTTTGCTACCTCTTTATATATAGGCATGAGTTTTTGTATCTCACTTTTTCTACTTCCTGGCAAATAGCAGATATACTCTGATGGTTGATAAGAGTCTTTGTATTTAGAAATTTCATCAAGCAAAGGGTGTCCAACATAAGTGGCTTTGTTGTAAAACTGTTGTTCAAAAGGAAGAATAGAAGCCAAAACATCACAATACTTTTCTACCTTTGCAACTCTTTTAGCCTTCCAAGCCCAAACCTGAGGAAGTATGTAGTAGATAATCTGTACTTTTGGATTTGCCTCTTTTATAGCTTTTGCCAAAGGCAGATTAAAAGCAGGGGAGTCGATAAGCAGAACTTTGTCGACTTTAAAACTCAGTTGCACCATCTCTTTTATAGTTTTTTTAGCCAATCTTATCTTTGGGATAGCATCTACAAAACCCATGATAGAAAACGCAGAACTTGGAAGCAAAGGCTTTCCAAACTTCTCATCAAATATACCAAAAAGTTCATAATTTTCAAGCGCATCCAAAATAGGCTCTACATGTAAGTTGCCAGAAGGCTCAAGAATCGAAAGAAGGAGTTTCATGGGTTGCCCTAATAGTTATATTCCTAGTAGTTTACTAAAAAATCCTTTACTTTCTACTTTAGGTGCTATCTTCCTCTCATCTACAAAATCAGGATCTGGCTTTAAAAGCTCCTTATTAAAAGGTGTTCTTTGGGTCACTACCCTTTTTTTTGACTTTCTAACAGTTGGAGTTTTTCTGTTTATTGGTGCATGCATAATACACATGATAGGCTCCTTTATT
>JALSME010000076.1 GCA_026987955.1 Sulfurospirillum sp. | reverse complement strand
ATAAATTTTTCCTCTTCATACTCTTTGTACTTAGTAACACACCTTCTTTTTGTCTCATAAGTTGTGTATGAATTATCTTCATAGTCTCTTTTTGACATATTATGACCTACGATAGAGCCTATGATTGCACCACCAACAGTTGCAAGGTCTTTGCCTCTACCTCCACCTACTTGGTGACCAATAACTCCACCAGCAATACCACCTATGATAGTTCCGATAGGATAGTCACCCCTATTAGAGTTGCTATATTTTCGTACAGGTACACTTTCATCCCAACACTCTTCGTATGGTACCCTGTTGGTGATTGTTCTATAAGTAGGCTCGTGGCTTGTTACTCTAGCTTTTTGTGTAATCGTAAATGAATTTGCTTGAAGTGCTATAGTTGCTAATGTTAAAATCGTAATTATCTTTTTCATCTTGAATCCTTCTGTTTTGATAATGAAAGTATAAAATAAAAAAGTGAAATAATTGTGAATAAATGTGCATTAATTTGGTATAATTTCATCATGAAAGATTTAATTAAAAAACTACCAAAAGCAGAATTGCACTTGCATATTGAGGGTACACTTGAGCCCGAACTTATGTTTAGACTAGCTAAAAAAAACAATATTTATATACCATATAAAACAGTTAAAGAGGTAAAAAAAGCATATAACTTTAGCTCTTTACAATCTTTTTTAGATATCTATTATGCAGGAGCAAAAGTTCTTATAACAGAAGAGGACTTTTTTGATTTGACTTGGGAGTACCTTTTAAAGTGTAAAGAGCAAAATATTGTTCATACTGAAATTATGTTTGACCCACAGACGCATACATGTAGAGGTGTAAAATTTAAAACAGTAGTCAATGGAATTACAAAAGCATTGGAAAAAGCAAAAGATGAATTAGAAATAAGCTCATTTTTAATTATGAGTTTTTTAAGACACCTTAGTCAAGAAGAGGCATTTGCAACACTAAAAGAAGCAGAGCCATTTAAAGAAAAGATTATTGCAATTGGCTTAGACTCAAGTGAATTAGGAAATCCACCAAAAAAGTTTAAAGATGTTTTTAATGAAGCAAAAAAACAGGGCTATAAACTAGTAGCTCATGCGGGAGAAGAGGGAGATGTAAGCTACATATGGGGAGCATTAGATATTTTACATGTAGATAGAATTGATCATGGTATAAGGTGTGATGAAGATAACAGACTTATTTCTTATCTAAAAGAAAAACAGGTTCCACTTACTATATGTCCTCTTTCTAATGTAAAGTTAAAAGCAGTAAAAAGTATGGAAAAACATAACATACTAAAACTCTTGAAGCAAGGATTAAATGTTACAGTCAATTCAGATGACCCTGCATATTTTGGTGGGTATTTAAACGAAAACTACGAAGTATTAGTTGAGAGTTTAGGTATGAGTGAAGAAGAGTTAAAGAGGCTTGTAGAAAATTCTTTCAAAGCCTCTTTTTTATCTATCTGACAGTTTTTAGACCCTTATCAATCCAGCCATAGTTAATGCCACCTTCTAGCTCGCTTACATTTTTGTAGCCAGCTTGTTCTGAGAGAAATTTACCGACTACTTTTGATCTGTTTGCATGTGCACAGTATAGTATAAATGGCTGATTTTTGTCTTTTACTATTTTTGTGAATTCACTCATCCATTGGTTGATGTCATAATTACCTCTTTCATCAAAAAAAGTCAGCTTGTGAGCCCCTTTGATGATGCCAAATTGCTTAAACTCTGCTGGAGTTCGTACATCTATGATGACTACACCTTTTTTGATAGCCTCTTGCACTTGAGTTGTGCTTAGTGTTGTGAAGTCTGCAAATAAACTTGAGACAAACAAAATACTTATAAAAAGTAGTTTTTTAAACATAAGATTCCTTTTTTCTGTATAATTTGTGACATAATATCATATTTAGCTAAATCAAAAATAACAAACTAAAATATAAAATTTTTAAGTGAAAATTTGTTAAAATCATATAGAGGTAAATCATGAAACACTTAATCAATACAAGAGATTTTTCTATAGCTGAGGTAAATGCACTTTTTAAAAGAGCAGAGCTGTTTTTGGACGAAAAACCAAGAGATATACTAAAAAACAAGATGATAATTACAATCTTTTTTGAAAACTCAACAAGAACAAGAAGCAGCTTTGAAATCGCAGCAAAAAGAATGGGAGCAAATGTAGTTAGCTTGGATGTCTCAAAAAGCTCATCTAGTAAAGGTGAAACTCTATTTGATACAGCTGCAAACCTTGATGCGATGGGACCAGATGCTATAGTGGTTAGGCACAAAAATTCTGGTGTACCTCATATACTCTCGAACTATGTAAATTGCCCTATCTTAAACGGTGGTGATGGACCTCATGCCCATCCAACTCAAGCTCTTTTAGATCTTTTTACGATGAGTAGGTATTTTAAAAGCTTACAAGGAGTAAAGATAGCCATAGTTGGAGATATAAAAAACTCAAGAGTTGCAAACTCAAACATCGAACTTTTAACTCGTTATGGGCTTGATGTTACTCTTGTTGCACCTCCGCATTTCTTACCAGAGACTCACTTGAAAACAAGTCATAGTATAAAAGAGGTGATTGATGATGTTCAGATAGTGATGAGTCTAAGAACACAAACAGAGCGTCACAAAAACCAAATCTATGGTTCACTTAAAGATTATGCAACTGATTTTTGTATTACAGAGGAGTTGGTTGGAGATAGAAACATATTGCTACTTCATCCAGGACCAGTGCACAGAAATGTAGATATAGATGATGCAATGCTAAGAGATAGCAGATGCAAAGTTCTTGAACAGGTAAAAAATGGTGTTGCTGTTCGTATGGCTGTATTGGAGAAGTTGATTGTTCAGTAAGCTCAATGAGTATGGTAAAAAAAGAAAAGCTATCTTTTTTGCTGTTGATTTTGAGCTAAAAGAGTGGATTTTTGAAGATGAAAATATTGAGTTTCAGTTAGAAAACATAAAAAATTTTGATGAAAAGAGTATAGATAAAAAACAAGATATAGCAGCTCTAGATGTAGACTTTAAAGAGTATCAAAAAGCTATACAAAGAGTAAAAGAAGAGATTAAAAAAGGCAATACATATCTTCTAAATCTTACATTTGAAACTAAGCTTACGGGCAGTATAGATTTTGGAAATATTTTTCACAAAAGTGATGCTCCTTTTAAACTACATGTAAAAGATAGATTTGTCTGTTTTTCTCCCGAAAGATTTGTGCAAATAAAAAACAATCAGATAAGCACATACCCCATGAAAGGGACAATCGACGCAAATATTCCGCATGCACTAGAAAAAATACTAGCAAACCAAAAAGAGATGAGTGAACACACTATGGTTGTAGACCTACTTAGAAATGACATAGGAATGGTAGGAAAAAATGTAGAAGTAGAGAAGTTTAGATATGTAGATAAGATACAAGCAGGTAAAAAAGAGTTACTGCAAGTAAGCTCAAAAATCACAGCAGACTTAGAAGATAATTGGCATAAAAATTTAGGTGATATACTTAAAAAAATGCTACCAGCAGGAAGTATAACAGGAACACCAAAAAGAAAAACAGTAGAAATCATAAAAAACATAGAAAACTATAAAAGAGGATTTTTTACGGGCATATTTGGCTACTACGATGGAAGGAGTTTTGATAGTGCTGTGATGATTAGATTTATAGAAAAAACACAAGAGGGTTATGTCTATAAAAGCGGTGGAGGTATCACTTGTGATAGTGATGAGGTTAGTGAGTATGAGGAGATGAAAGACAAAGTTTATGTGTAGTTATGGTATAATAAGTCTATTATGAGTATGTCATTAAGTAGCATAAGTACATATACAACTGTTTCAAACCATCAAGTAGATAAAAAAGATGATGGAGTAAATCAGTCTAGAAATACCATAGAAAAAGACAAAGAAAAACAGACTCCACAAAAACTGACTACTGATGAAGAGCGAGTTGTAAGAGACTTACAGTCGCGAGATAGTGAAGTAAAAGCTCACGAAGCTGCACATCAAGCTGCAGGTGGTGGCATGACTGGAGCAGCGTCATACACTTATCAACAGGGACCAGATGGCAAGATGTATGCCATTGGTGGAGAAGTCTCTATCGCTATGAAAGAGGGCAGAACACCTCAAGAAAAGATAGCCAATGCAAGACAAGTTGCAGCCGCAGCAATGGCACCAGCAAACCCATCCCCACAAGACTATGCAGTAGCCTCAAGTGCAAGAGTTATGGAGATGAAAGCCCAACAAGAGTTAACAAAACTAGAACTCGAAAAGATAACAAGTACTAGCAATTATACAGAAACATTAAACAGCAGTCAAAAACTTATTGGTGAGAATTCACTAGATATATCGGTATAAAATGGCATCTATCCCCAATCATAAAATATGTTTTGAAACCATAAAGATAAAAAATGGAAAATTACAAAATCTAAAATATCATCAGCAAAGAGTAAACTCCACAAGAGAGTTTTTAGGATTTAAGAATCAATTAGATCTAAATACTTTACCTATAGAGAGGTTAAATGGAGTCTTAAGAGTAGACTATGCTGAGAATATTTTGAGTGTTACATATAGAGATCTCAAGGAGCGAGAGTTCAGGGAGTTTGTAGTTGTTAAATCAGATATAGAGTATGGCTATAAGTATGCAAACAGAGATGAGCTTGATTCTTTAAAAGTAGCTGAAAGAGAGATAATCATAGTAAAAAATGGACTTTTAACAGACACAACCATAGCAAATATAGCTCTACATGTAGAGGATGTTTGGTTGACTCCTAAAACTGCACTTCTAAGAGGGACCACAAGAGAGAGGCTAATTGATAGTGGTTTTTTAAAGTGTGAAGATTTAACCATAAAAGACTTAAAAAAATCAAAAAATTTTGCTATAATGAATGCTTTAATAGATTTTAAAGTAATTAAAAGGGCAAATATTGACTTGGGATTTAACACCGTTATACAAAAATGAAGAAGAATTAAATAAAGACTTAGACTTAGCAAAAACAAAAGCACAAAATTTTGAAAAGATGTACAAAAATCACTTAAAGAGTTTAAGCAGTAGAGATTTTATAGAGGCAATACGAGAGTATGAGAAGATTTCTCAGATACTTGGCAAGATAATGACTTATGCTTTCTTGAAGTTTGCAACCAACAGTGACAATGGCGGATTTTATGCAAAATATCAAAACGAATATACAAATGTTAGTGAATTTTTACTCTTCTTTGAGTTGGAATTTAACCGTTTAAATAAACTAAAACAGAAAGAGTTTATAGAGAGTTCAAATGGATACAAATTTTATTTGGAATCTTTACAGATTCAAAAACCGTATCAACTTAGTGCAAAAGAGGAGAGGATTCTTCTTAAAAAAAGTACAACTGGTGGTAGTGCATTTAGTCGTCTTTTTGATGAGCATTTTAGTAGACTAAAGTTTTCATATGATGGCAAAAAAATCTCTGAAGAGGAGATACTTTCACTACTGCATAACCCAGATAGAGAGATAAGAAAAAAAGCTACAATGGCTTTTAGCAAGGGATTAAAACCTCATCAACCCCTTTTAGCTTATATTTATAACATGATAAAGGCTGATCACAAAAGTGACTGCGAACTTAGAGGTTACAAAAGCCCTGAGCAGTTTAGACACTTTGACAACAAGATAACACAAGAGAGTGTAGATGCTCTAATTGGTGCTGCTGAAGATAGTTTTGATTTGGTTCAAGACTACTATGTTAAAAAAGCAGAACTTTTAGGATTGGAGCAACTTCATGACTATGACAGATATGCACCACTTGAATCAAAAGAGGAAGTTTATGATTTTGAAAAATCAAAAAATATAGTTTTAAAAGCATTTGAAAAGTTTAGTCCAAAGTTTGCATGTATTGCTAAAAAAGCGTTTGATGAAGGTTGGATTGATGTGATGCCAAAAGATGGCAAAAGAGGAGGGGCATTTTCTCATCCTGCTACTCCAGATGTGCACCCATATGTTCTTTTAAACCATACAAATAGAAGACGAGACTTGTTTACTTTAGCTCATGAACTTGGGCATGCAATTCACCAGTATCTTTCACGAGATGTTGGTTATATTGGCTCTGATACCCCACTTACTACTTCTGAAACTGCTTCAGTATTTGCAGAGATGCTTGTTTTTGACTATATTAAAGATGGACTAAATGAAGATGAAAAAACTTCACTTTATGCTGGAAAAATAGAGGATATATTTGCCACACTTTATAGGCAGATTAACTTTACAACTTTTGAAAGACGAGTTCATGCATATGATGGTGAACTTGACCTTGCTACTTTTAATAAACTGTGGTTAGAAGAGAGCAAAAAGATGTTTGGCTCTAGTGTAAAACTGAGTAAAAATTATGAGATGTGGTGGAGTTATATACCTCACTTTATACACTCACCATTTTACTGTTACTCTTACTCATATGGGCAACTTTTAGTTCTTGCTCTTTATGGACTTTACAAGAGTGGAGAGTGCGACAATTTTATAGATATTTATACTGATTTCTTAAGTGCAGGTGGGAGTAAAAGCCCAAAAGAGCTTATAAGTAAGTTCGGATTTGATATAGATGATAAAGAGTTTTGGAAAATAGGCATACAAGAGATTAGAAAACTACTTAAGGAGTTTAAATAATGCTTCAAAATGTACTAAGTGATCCAGATTTTTCTAGTGAGATGAGACGACATGTAAGAAGTACACTAGAGATACTTTTACAAAAAGGCATAAATTTTTCAATATTAACAAATGTGGCAGAAATTAGTTTTGAGCCACCTCTTCCAGAGGAGATAATCTCTACTTTCAAGCCTATAACTATGTTTGTATTGGCAGGATACACTTTTGAAAGTTGTATTGTAGATGATTGGGGAGTTAGTTTTGAAGCTGGATTTGGACATGAAAACTTTGGCTCACTTGTAAGTGTACCAATTCTAAGTGTTCTTCAGGTTATCGTAGATGATACACCAATTTTAATAAATCTTAGTGTAGATGTAAAAGAGAAAAAGCAGCCAGCATCAAAAGGAGTCAAAAGAAGTATGGAAGCACTTCTTTCAAATCCTGAAAATGAGAAACTGCTAAAAAAGTAGATTTAAACTTTATGCTTTTCGTTTGCTCATGAGATAGCCAATAACACTATCCATAAATGCGTCATGTTTCCTCTCTTTTATATGAGCTATATATAGTTTTCTTGTGATTTTAAGACCCTTTATTTTCGCAGAAAATAGTATACCATTTTTGATATCATCTTCAATCATGTGCTTTGATATAATAGAAACGGTTGGTATGTTATCTTCAGTGGATGATTTTAAAATTGTTTGTTTTACAGCAGTTGAGCTTGTGACAATATTTTTTAAATTAAACGAATCACAATCTACACCAACTTTTTCAAATTCTGCTCTAATAATCTGTCTTGTATTTGATCCATCTTCTCTACATACCCATCTAAAACTGTTAAGCTCATTTGGCTTAACAATCTTTGGAAGTGGACTTCTACTGACTAGTACTAACTCATCGTCCATCCACTCTCTGTAAGTGATACCATCGTGAAATGTTGGCGATACTAATAGTGCTAGATCAATTTTTTTCTCAAGTAGCTCTTCTGTTATATGTGCAGAATTTTCGATTTTTATTATGACATCATTTTTTATTGCTTCTTGGATTTCTGTTAGAAATTCTGGCAATATATAGTTTCCAATTACATGTGATGCTCCAAGAATAAAAATCAATTCTTTGTTTATGATTTTGATAACCTCTTTTTCTGCATTAGATATATTTTTTTCTAGTTTTACAACAATTTTGTAAAATTGTTCACCAGATTTTGTGAGTTTTATACCATTTTTCTTTCTATCTACAATTTTTGTTTCCAAATAGTTTTCTAAAATTCTCATTTGTTGTGTAACAGCGGGTTGTGAAATACCTAACTTTTTTGAAGCCTTTGAAAAGCTTTTTTCTTTTACTACTGTTAAAAATGTTTCTATCTTGTTAAAATCTCTTAGCATAATAATCCCTTATTTTATTTATTTTATTATAACTAATTATGATAATAATTACAAGTCTATTTGGGTTAAACTTACTATTACTTTTTTAAGATATAATAAATAAAAACTAAAGAAGAAAATATGGAAAAGATTCTAAATTCACTAAATGAAGCTCAGCAAGAAGCAGTTAAAACTATCGATGGACCGGTGTTGATTTTAGCTGGTGCAGGAAGTGGAAAAACGAAGACCATTACATCAAGACTGGCATATCTTTTAGCTCAAGGTATACCATCTTCTAGTATATTGGCTCTCACTTTTACTAACAAGGCAGCATCAGAGATGAGAGACCGTGCGCTTAGTCTTATTGAGGATAAAACATATCCACCTCTTCTTTGTACATTTCATAAATTTGGTCTACTCTTTTTAAAATTTCATATGGAAAAACTAGGAAGAAGAAATAGTTTTGTAGTGATAGATAGTGATGATAAAAAAAGAATTATAAAAAGCTTTGGCATAGATATGCCAGTAGGATTGATAGCAAATGAGATATCAAGATATAAAAATTCACTCATTGATCCAAGTGTTGCATGGGAAAAAGCTGAACTACCAAACTATAAAAAAATAGCCCAAATATATGAAAAATACGAAAAATATATAAAAGACAATAATCTTGTAGATTTTGATGACTTATTGGTCTTGCCATATAAAATTTTAGATGAAAATGAAGAACTATGCAAAGAGACAAGCTCACGCTATCAGTATATTATGGTAGATGAGTACCAAGATACAAATGACTTGCAGTACAGGCTTATCAGAAAGATTTGTTCAACTCATGAAAATATCTGTGTAGTTGGTGATGATGATCAGAGTATTTATGGGTGGCGTGGAGCCAATATCAAAAATATACTTGATTTTAAAGATGAGTTTAAAAATACAAAGATAATTAAACTAGAAAACAACTACCGCTCAACAAGCAATATACTCTCAGCAGCCAATGGACTCATAGATCACAACAGATCGCGTCTTGGAAAAGTTTTAAAAAGCACAAAAGGAGAGGGAACTCCTATTAGTGTGATTGAGTCACATGATGAGAAGAACGAGTCTACTGTGATAGCAAAAAGGATTAGAGTCCTTATAGATAAAGGTGTTAGTCTAAAAGATATAGCAGTTCTTTACCGTATAAATGCACTGAGTAGGTCGCTAGAAGAGGGCTTAAATCGCTTAGGTATTCCTTATAATATGGTAGGAGGGGTAAAGTTTTATGAGAGAACTGAGATTAAAGATCTTATATCTTACCTTAGGATTATAGCTAATCCTCATGATGATTTTTCAATAAAAAGAGTTATAAATAGACCTAAAAGAGGTCTTGGAAAAGTGACTATTGACAAGATTTTAAAAGGTGCATATGATAACCACCTCTCTATATATGGTTACATATCAACTAGACAAGATGAGTTAAAGTCATTGGTGAGTAAAAAGTGTTTTTTAGCACTAGAAGAATTTACAAAAAATATAGAAAGACTAATAGAAGTTTCAGAAGAAGCTACATACAATGTAATAGATGAGCTTGAGGAGTTGTTTGGGGTTAAAAAATATTATGCTCAACTTCCAGACTCTTTGGATAGAGTATCCAATATCGATGAATTTTACGCACTGTTTAGAGATATGGTAAAACAAAATCCGCAAATGAGCATAGATGACTTTTTGAACGACCTTGCATTGCAGAGTGAACAGGACAATATAGATAGTGAAAATATCTCAATCATGAGTATTCATGCTAGTAAAGGCTTGGAATTTCCCTATTTGTTTGTAATAGGTCTTGAAGAGGGATTTTTACCACTTGTTGGGGATGGAAGCGATATTGAAGAAGAGAGAAGATTAGGTTATGTTGCAATTACTAGAGCAAAAGATGAGTTAACTCTATGTTTCTCTCAAAGTAGATTTTATAAAGGAAGAAGAACAGAGCTAACAAAGAGTAGGTTTTTAACTGAGAGTGGTGTCTCTCAAGGCTCATTAGTGCTAGAAAAAACAACATCTTACAGAAAAGGTGATTTGGTAAAGCATAAAATCTTTGGTATAGGGCGTATTTTTGAGATTAGTAAAGTAAAAAGAGAGTTCAAGTTAAAAATCAACTTTTCTGGCACAAAACGAGATATTTTGGCATCTTTTGTTGAGAAAATTTGATGAACAGACTATTTGTTGCATATAAACCTACAGGAGTTTCATCAAACAGATTTTTAGGCAGTATCAAGCGAAAATATGGTGTTAAAAAAGCTGGTTTTAGTGGAACTTTAGATCCATTTGCTAAAGGTGCTCTTATCGTAGCATTTGGTCAGTATACAAAGCTATTTCGTTTTTTAAAGAAAAAGAAAAAATCGTACAGAGCAACTCTATGGCTTGGGGCAACTAGTCCTACACTAGATATTGAAAAAGTAGAAAAAGTAGTAGAGATAATGCCTTTTGCAGATTACTCTTTAAAGATTATTGAAGATAGTATGAAGGGTGAGATTGAGTACTTACCACCAAAATACTGTGCAAAAAAAGTAGATGGAAAACGAGCATATGCACTAGCGAGAGATAACAAAGAGTTTGAGCTAAATGCAATCACAAGTACTATACATGATTTTAAAATCCTTCACTATATGCACCCATTTTTGACTTTTGAGATTACTATCAGTGAGGGCGGCTATATAAGAAGTATGGGACAGATTATAGCTAACAAGTTTGGGTTTGATGGATGCTTAAGTTCATTGGAGCGTTTGAGTGAGGGGGATTTTGTTTATGAAGATGAAAAAGAGTTAAATCCTTTAGATTATATCGATATAGAAGAAAACGAGTATTTAGGCGATATAGAAGATATAAGACTTGGAAGAAAGATTTATAAAAACAGTTTTAAAAAACAGGAAAATGGGCTATACAAAATAGTCCAAGAAGATGAGGTTTCAGTAGTAGAAGTTACTAAAGAAGAGAGAGTTGAGTATATTTTAAATGGGATAAAATTATGTTAATACTATCAAGGAAGATAGGTGAAGCAGTAGTTTTAGATGAAAAAACAACTGTTAGGATTATTGATATTTCAAAAGGTGTAGTTCGTATAGGATTTGATGCACCAAACGATGTGTTGATTTTGCGTGAAGAGTTAGAAGAAGAGATAAAACAGGCAAATATAGAAGCACAAAAGAGTGTAGAAAACCTAGATGCCCTTAAAAACTTAAGTGGTAAAATAAAGAAAAAATGACTTACAATGCATATGCCAAAGTAAATATTTTTTTAAAAATAGTTGGCAAAAGAGGGAATTACCATGAACTTCTTTCTCGCTTTGTTTTAGTGAAAAATCTTTATGATGAGCTGGAGTTCAAGGAAAAGCAGAGTAGCGATGAGTTTGAGCTTGTAGGTGAGTTTGGGTGTGAGTTAAAACAAAACACCATCTATAAAGCATATAGCTCTACATGTAGAGCAGGTTATGAAAAAGAGCTAAAAGAGTTTTTTAAACATAGGTCTCTTCATGTGAAAAAAAATATCCCATCGTTTGCAGGACTTGGTGGAGGAAGTAGTGATGCAGCAACTTTTTTACATATGATAAATAAAGAAGCCAACTTGAACATTGGACATGAAGAGTTAGCTAGTATTGGTTTAGAAGTCGGAGCAGATGTGCCATTTTTTATATACGGATTTAGCAGTGCCAATGTAAGTGGCATTGGTGAAGTAGTTCGTGAGTTTAAAGAAGCACCTCTACATGTAGAGATTATGACGCCAGATATTAACTGCGATACAGGGGCAGTTTTTAAATCTTTCAGAGAAAACTATAAGATCGATGTAGATTTGGCTAAAAAGATGGCAAAGATGACTTCACTAGAACTTTTAAGTAGCTATAGTGATACAGCTCTAAACGACTTACTAGAAGCATCTTTAAGAGTCTATCCAGAACTTGAAAAGTTTAGAAAGAAAGATTGGTTTTTTAGCGGTAGTGGAAGTAGTTTTTTTAAACTGAACTAAAAGGTAAAAACAAGTGAAACTAAATAAAAATATAATAAACGAAATAAGTATTAATGACATAAATTATGAATTATTAAAAAAGCAATTTCCTCATGCTGTTAGTGTTGATGAGTATGGGAAGTATAGCATAGACCCCGAGAAGTTACAGATGAGTTTAGATCCCTCTAAGGCTAACATTAAAGAGGATGGTTATGGGCTTAATTGGGTTGGTAAAAAAGAGGCTTATTATAGTGCTTTTTCTAAAAACTATAAAGTTTTAAAGCCGTTAAATGATGACAATTCTAAAAACTGGGATACTACAGACAACATCCTTATAAAAGGGGATAATCTTGATGCTTTGAAGATACTTCGCCAAAACTATTTCGAGTGCATAAAGATGATATATATCGACCCTCCTTACAATACTAAAAATGACGGTTTTGTTTACAATGATAACTTTACATCAACTACAGAAGAGACTCTTGAAGAGCTGGGGTATGACAAAGAGTATATAGACTATATAGAAAATATTCAAGGGGCAAAAACACATAGTGGTTGGCTTAGTTTTATGTACCCTAGACTTTTACTTGCTCGTGATTTACTCAAA
>JALSME010000075.1 GCA_026987955.1 Sulfurospirillum sp. | reverse complement strand
GTTTTTTCTCAAGTTGTTCCTTCTCCATGGGGAGCACTCTCAAAAGATGTAAACCTCTATAGAGAGTTAATGGATAAGTATAACAGCAATAGAGACTATAGCTATATATCACTAGAGGGCTATTTTATAGCTAGAATAACGGCGGAACTATTTAGAAGGGTGGGCAAAAAATTTACCAAATCAGACTTTATAGATCAGATGAGACTTATAGATGAGGAGATAAAAAAAGATAAAGAGTCAGAAGAAGGTAAAAAAGTGTGTGAATGCTTAAATAATGTATATCTTACATACTACGATGACGGTATTTTTTGGGAAATAGATGAAAAAGATTAAAAATCCATTTAAAAAGCTCATGGAAATTGTTGATAAAATGACAATAGCTAAAAAAACAAGTTTATTGTTTCTTAATATGGTTGTAGGAATGCTCTTTATCGGTAGTTTTGCACATATGAGTCTAAATCGTATTAAGGGTGATTTTGATATTCTCTATGAGAAGCGGATGATTCCTGTAATTAAGCTTGAAAAATTAAAAGATATATATACTGTAAATATACTTGACACTCTTAGAGATATTGAGAGCAAACATATAAGTGTGGAAGATGGAGAGTATATTATTGTACTTGCAAATGAGCTTGTTAGAAGAGATTGGAGTGAGTATAAAACAAGCCTTTCTATAGATGAGACAGATTGGTTAGTTGATATTGCCCAGTCTTTAGGATTGATAAGTATTAAACAAGCTCCAAAAACAAACTCGTTAGAAGATGATATGATATTTGCAATTGAGAACAAAATTATGCAGATAAACTCCATTTTAGTAGAAATATTCAATCAGTTTGATAAAAATCAAACCAAAGAAGCATTTAAACGGCTACAAGAAGATTTGTACCCCAGTATTAACTCTATCAATATTCACTTAACCCAACTTATAAGTTTAAATCTTGAGGCAGCAAGTAGCGGAAAGCAAAGAACAGAGGCAGTCTACGATAGCACATTCGATTGGATAGTTGCAGCAACTGTAGGAACTATATCAGTAGCAGCTCTTCTTGCAACAGTAATTTTAAGAAACATCAGATTGCTCCATGGAGAACTTGCGAGAATGGTAAATATTAAAACAAAAGAGCTGCAAGAGCTAAATAGTGCCTTAGAAGAAAAAATTAGTAGAGAGGTAGAGCAGAGTCGCCAAAAAGATCAGATTATGTTTAGACAATCAAGACTAGCAGCTATGGGAGAGATGGTAGGCAATATTGCTCACCAGTGGCGGCAACCTCTTAATGCAATGGTTTTGATTATTCAGAGTTTTCAAATGAAAAACATGGTTGGTAAGCTTGATGATGAGTTTATTGACTCACAAGTTGAAGAGGGCATTAAGTTAGGGGCATCGATGTCGAGGACAATTGATGATTTTAGAAATTTTTTTAAACCAAATAAAATAGAGGAAAATTTTAGTGTAAAAAATGTTATTGAAGAGTCTATTGATTTGGTTTGTAATTTTTATGAAAAAATAGATATAAAAATTGATTTGATTTGTAAAGATGATTTTGTAGTTTTAGGATATCCAAATGAATTTTCACAAGTTATGATGAATCTTCTGTCAAACTCAAAAGATGCTTTAAAAAATAGGGAAGATCAAAAAAGATATATAGAAATATTAGTAAAAATAGAGGACAACAAAGGAAAAATTTCAGTAATAGATAATGGAGGAGGGGTTCCGGTAGAGGTTGTAGATAGAATATTTGAGCCATATTTTACAACAAAGCACCAAAGTAGTGGAACGGGAATAGGTCTTTATATGTCAAAAGAGATTATAGAGAAACAGATGCATGGCAAGATTGAAGTAGAGAATATTTCTCATAAGTTTTCAAAAGAAGACGAGATTTATAAGAGGTGTGCTTGTATTAATATCGTAATGCCAATAAATGAGGAGGAGGGTTAAATGGACTTAAATTGTCTAAAAGATTGTGTGGTTCTGTATGTAGAAGATGAAGATAGTGTGCAAAATCAAACAAAGATGATACTTGATGATTTTGTAAAAGAGGTTAGAGTTGCTAGAGATGGTGAAGAGGGTTTGCAAATGGCATTGGAGGGTGATATAGATATCATTGTAACAGATATTATGATGCCAAATAAAAATGGTATAGATATGTTAAAAGAGCTTAAAAAGACAGAGCATAAAGATATACCTGCTATCATCACTACTGCTTTTACGGAAACAGAGTATCTTATGGAAGCGATAAAGTTAAAAGTTGATGGGTTTATAACAAAACCAATCAATATTAAAGACCTAATCAACTCTATATATGTTGTTATGCTTCCAAAAGTTCAAGAAGAGGAGTTGAAAGGTTGTAGCTATATGGTAGATGCACTCTCAGTTCTTGTTGGAGGCAAAAAAATCGAGATTTTAAAATATGTTATTAATAATCTTGACAAAGAGCATATCTTTTATGGATCATATCAAGATATAATGGACAACATAGGAGTTAGTAAGCCAACAGTTGTTCATATGTTCAAGCAGCTAATTCAAGCAGGTATTTTAGAGAAGATTAAAAATAAAGTGTATCGTTTTAAAAATATAAAATTCATAAAAGAAGAGGTATAGTAGTATGAAAAAATTGGTTTTTTTGTTATTGGTAAGTTTTTCAACTTTAGTTTTTGCAGCTGATCAAAATGTTGTTTTTGAAACAAACAAGGGGAACATAGAGTTTAAGTTGTTTCCCAAAATTGCTCCAAAGGCAGTAGAGAATTTTGTAGGATTAGTTAAAAAAGGTTATTATAATGGGATTGTGTTTCATAGAGTTATAAAAGACTTCATGATTCAAGGTGGAGACCCAACAGGTACAGGAAGAGGTGGAGAGTCTATATGGGGAAAACCTTTTAAAGATGAGTTTGCTCCTGGAGTTGTGTTTGATAGAAGTGGAATCCTAGCTATGGCAAATGCGGGACCAAATACAAATGGAAGTCAGTTTTTTATAACAACTCAGCCAACACCATGGCTCAATGGCAGACATACAATCTTTGGTGAAGTGGTTGATGGCTTTGATGTAGTAACTAAAATTGAAAATTCAGAAGTCAATGGAAGAGATAGACCAATCTATGAAATCAGAATCAAGAAAGCTTATATAAAATAGCATTACTCCACTAGTTAGTTATTTCAATAATTAACGATTTGATTTTGCTGTATATCGAGGCAAAATTATGTAGGGCTAACTAGTTATCTCAAATGATTTTAACGAAAATATGGAGTAAAAGCAAATCGCCCATAGGGAAGCACTTAGAGGCACAATCTTTAGCATTAAAAAGCTTTGCATTAACTAGTTAGTCCTACAGCTTTTTAACACTAAATCTTATGCCTCTAAGTGCTTTTAATTATTGAAATAACTAACTAGTGGAGTAATTATCATAAATATTATGGTTTTATCATAGAAAAAGAGATACAATATAAAAATTTAGATTTTGGGAGGAATTATGAAGAAGATAGAAGCAATCATCAAACCATTTAAGCTAGAAGATGTCAAAGATGCTCTAACAGCTATGGAGATAACTGGAATGACAGTTAGTGAAGTTAAAGGTTATGGTCGTCAGCAGGGTCACTCAGAGTTATACCGTGGAGCAGAGTATGTGGTAGACTTTTTACCAAAAATCAAAATCGATATCATCGTTAAAGAAGATGATGTTGATGCTGCGGTAAAAGCGATTGTAGATGCTGCAAAAACTGGAAAGATTGGTGATGGAAAAATTTTCATATCATCAGTAGAAAAAATCGTTAGAATAAGAACTTCAGAAGAAGACGAAGAGGCGATTTAGTACTTAGCAGAGCTCTACATGTAGAGCTCTATTTTTAGTAGTGCTTGATGAGGGTATCTGTTACTTTCTCAAGTATTTTAAATACTCTTGTAGAGTCTTCGTCATTGTTGTTGTATAGAGGATTTATCTCTGCCATTTCCCAGCAGCACACTTTTTCATTTTTGATTAGTTCAAGATTTAGCTGCATTGCTTGTTCGTAAGATAGTCCGTTGGTTACAGGTGTTCCTGTGCCTGGAACATAGAGTGGGTCTATGCTATCTACATCAAAAGAGACATATATGTGTTTGCAGTATGAGAGTTTTTTAAAAATCTCTTCAACTACTGTTTGAATCCCTTTATATGTCATCTCCTCAACCGTATACACTGGAATTTTGTGTTTTTGGATGAGTGAGTTTTCTTGAGGTTCAAAATCTCTCAATGCACAAAAAACAATGTTTTCAGGTTTGATTGAAGACTCATATGAGACTAGATATTTTAACTTATCCCAATACTCTACCTCTTTTTCATCAGGCTCATTTATGGCACACTCTTTGTTGTCTATAGCACATGCAATTGCTAAAGGCATTCCGTGCATGTTGCCAGAACCACTTGTGTACGGTGTGTGTATATCTGCATGTGCATCGATGTAGACAACCCCTATTTCATCATCTGGATGAGCCATCTTAAGTCCGTGCATAGTTCCTGCACAGCTAGAGTGGTCACCTGCTAGGATGATTGGAAAAAGGTTGTCATCTCTCATATCTTTTACTTTTTGAGCTAGCTGAGATATGACGGGATAGACTTTGTCTATATGTTTTGCGTTTTTAAAATCACAGTTTTCTTGTGTAGTATTTTCTTGTTTTATCTCTTGCGTTACAAACTTTTCATAGTAATCTGAGTTTACCTCTAAAGATGATTTTCTTAAGGCTTTAAGTCCAAGAGCTGCACCTTTTCTATGTCCTGCTATGTCTGCATAAACTTCTATAAGTTTTATATGTTTAAAAATTTCTGGCATAATTACAACAACGAAAACAGGTTTTTAACATCATCAAGCTTGGGGATTAGATTCATCTCTTTGCCAATATTGTTCTTTTGGGCCAAATCATAGATAAGTCTAAGAACAGAGTAATCCTCCAAAGCAAAACCAATAGAGTCAAAAAGAATTGTTCCATGAGTCTCTACATTTAGATTTTTCTCTCCACGAATTACTTCATAAATCTCGGTACACGAAAAGTCTTTAGGCATCTGCTGTATATCACCTTCTATGCGTGCTTGTTCTAAAAACTCCACTACTACAGTTGAGATCTCTATAATCTCTTTTGCTATCTCTGTTTTGCCTGGGCAATCTCCACCAATTCCATTGATAAATACATCTTTTTTTAACATATCTTTAGTCAAAACAGTTTGGTATCTTTTATCTGCAGTACAAGTTGTGATTATATCTGCATTTTGAACGGCTTCCTGTGAATTTTTGCATGCAGTTATTTTTACATCGTATGCAGTCATATTTTTAGCAAATTTTGCCATTGCTTTTGGATCTGTATCGTAGTAGCGAATCTCTTTTAAATCAAATATATATGAAAATGCAAGATATTGAAATTCACTTTGTGCACCAGTTCCTATAAGAGTTAAAACAGAAGAATCTTTTTTTGCAAGGTGCTTTGCAGCCATAGCAGAGTTTGCTGCTGTTCTAAAAGCTGTAAGAAGTGTCATCTCTGTAAACATAAGAGGCTCACCAGTGCTAGTAAGACTGAGCTGCCCTGTTGCCATAACTGTCATCTTGTTTTGCTCTGGGTTTTTTGGGTGTCCATTTACATACTTGAAACTGTAAAGCTTATCGTTGCTTACAGGCATAAGCTCAATCACACCATCATCAACATGGTTGGCAACTCTTGGAGTTTTGTCAAAATCTTCCCAGTTTGAGTAGTCCTCTTCCATTGTTTTGATTAGTTCTAAAAAGAACTTTTTGTAGCCGATTTTTGATATGAGTTGTTTTATATCCTCAATCTCTAAAACTAACATTTTAATCCTTAATGTAGTAAGAAAAAGAGAGAAATTGCCTTATGGAAAATATAGTTCAACACTCTCTACCCTCTTAATACGGTTTATTTTATTAAAAGTTAAAAGAGAAAAATCGAATTTTTCCATTACATCGTGGATGAGAACCCACTTGTTTATCTATTAACAAATGAATTCTCACATATTTTCTCTTAATATGATATTAAATCATAAATAAATTTGTTATAATATAATCTGAAGGATATGTTATGAAAAATCTTAAATATATCATACTACCTATACTCTTAGTTGGTCTGTATGCAAATAATATAACACCCATACCTCTACATGTAGACGATATAGACAAAAGCAAAGCAAGGCTAGGAAAAAAGCTTTTTTTTGACCCAATACTCTCAAGAGATGGAACAGTTGCATGTGTAAATTGTCATCTATTGGAGCTAGGTGGTAGCGATAACTTAAAGTTCTCTATAGGTATAGATGGACAGCTTGGCAGCATAAACTCTCCGACAGTCTTAAATAGTAGGTACAACTTTGTTCAATTCTGGGATGGAAGAGCAAAGAATTTAAAAGAGCAAGTAGAAGGTCCTGTAGAAAATCCAGTAGAGATGGGACATAGTTTTGAAAAATTAGTTAAGAAACTAAAAAGCACAAAATATAACAAAAACTTTAAAAAGATCTATAAAGATGGCATAACAAAAGAGAATATCGCAGATGCGATAGCAGAGTATGAAAAAACTTTGATAACTCCAAATGCTCCTTTTGATAAGTACCTAAGAGGAGACAAAAATGCCATCAGCAAAAAGGCAAAAAGAGGCTATGAGCTGTTCAAAAAAGAGGGGTGTATAGCCTGCCACAATGGAGTTAATATTGGAGGAAATCTCTATAGTAAGTTTGGATTTTTTCAAGAAGAGCATGGTGATAACCTTGGAAGGTACAATGTAACAAAAAATCCAGAAGATAAGTTTGTTTTTAAGGTTCCAAGCCTAAGAAATATTGAAAAGACTGCACCATATCTTCATGATGGAAGGTTTGAAACACTAAAAGAGGTGACTCAAAATATGATGAACTATCAGCTAGGAAGAATAGCAAAAAATGAGGATATAGATAGTATTGTAGAGTTTTTAAAAACACTCAATGGGGAGCTTATAGATTTTGAGTAGAATTAGTAAAAGAGTTGATTTAGTAGCATATATTATTATTGCAGTTATTGTTTTTATGTCTGTCATGTATTTCTATATCGCCTCAATACAGAAGAAAAGGGATTTTTACAAACAGTACAATGAAAAAATATTTAAACTAAAAATACTTAATAATAAATTGGATAGTTTTATATTGAGTGAGTCAAGGTTTAAAAGTTATGATGATATCGTATCTGTTGTAAAAATGTTTGAAAAACATCTATATGAACTAAAACATAGCTTTATATATGGAGAATTTGAGAATGATTTGCAAAAAAGTATGGAACATATAGAAAACTCATTTGCTAAAAAGAGGGATATAGTTGAGCGGATTAAATCTTATAAGTCATCGGTATTTTACTCATTTGCATATGCCATACAACTTAATAATAGTATAAAAAAGATCTATGTCGATGAAGAGATACACGCCCTTATGACAAAAGTGTTATTTTCGCTTTTTCAACTATATATGGGATATGAGATAGATAGTAGTTATGTTAAAACAGATATTGAAAAACTATCTTATAAGTTAAAAAGGAACAAGAGTATAGAGTTACAGTATTTTATACTTCATACAAAAACTCTAAACAGGAATATATCACTAATAAACAGTAGCACAGCATCATATCTTAAAATCCCACTAGATATAGATATAGATAAATTTCAGCAGATTTTTGATAAAAATATAAAAAAAATAAGTAATCTAAGGCATACGATTTATAACACGATGTTTTTATTTGCACTGTTTTTATTGATTATTTTGCTTGTAAATTATATAAAATCCATAAAGTTAAAAAGAGAGCTAGTATCCTTTAGGTATGCAGTTGAAAACAGTGATGACTCTGTTGTTATTACAGATAAAGAGAGAAAAATTACCTATGTCAATGAGGCATTTACAAAAGTTACAGGATATACCAAAGATGAGGCTCTTGGGAAAAACCCAAGTATCTTAAAATCTGGTGAGATGCCAGAAGAGTTCTATAAAAATATGAATGATATTTTAGATAGTGGGAAAAAGTGGTCAGGAGAGTTTATCAATAAAGACTCAAGAGGTAGAATATACTACGAAAGAGCATCAATTACACCAATGTTTCAAGATGATAAACTTGATGGATATTTAGCTATCAAGTTAAATATATCAGAGTATATCGAAGAGAAGAGAAAAGTTGAATTTTTGGCATATCACGATGCTCTAACAGAACTTCCAAATCGAAGAATGATGAAAGAAGTTATAGAAAAGAGGATAGAAGAGGCTAAGAAAAGTGATCTTCATGTTGAGCTTCTTTTTATGGATTTAGATGGTTTTAAAGCTATTAACGATACTTTGGGACACAATATAGGGGATAAATTTCTTCAAGAGGTATCTAATAGGCTTAGGAACTATATAGGAGATGAAAATATACTTTTTAGAACTGGTGGGGATGAGTTTGCACTTCTGATTTGTTATAGTGATAGTAAAAGCCCTAGTGAAGATATAGCTTCAAAAATTATTGATATTATTAACAAGCCAGTGTATTTCGATGAAAATGAATTAATCGTAGGTATTAGTATCGGTATAGCAAAACTTGATGAAATAACTGATGATGTAATCTCACTATTAAGACATGCAGATATTGCGATGTATGAAGCAAAACAGACAGGCAAAAACAGATTTTGTCACTTTGAATTGGAGTTATTTAGATCTATAGAAAAGAGGATGAATATAAAACAGGCACTAAATAGTGCTATAAAGCAAGATGAGTTCTATGTAGTCTATCAGCCAAAGTACTTTCTAGATTCAAAAAAGTTAAAAGGTGTAGAGGCACTTATAAGATGGAAAAGTAGTAAGTTTGGCATGGTTTCACCAGACTACTTTATACCTATTGCAGAAGAGACAAAAATCATACATGATATAGGTGTTTTTGTTTTTAGACAAGCGTGTGAAGATTTTATGGAGATGAAAGATTTGAAATTTATCTCTATCAATCTTTCGGCCGCACAGTTTATGAATAAAGACCTTTTAAATAGGTTTAAAAATATAGTTATAGATACAGGAATTGAGCCATATTGCATCGGATTAGAGATTACCGAGACATATATTATGAAAAACATAGAAGAGGCAATAGTTATAATGAAGGAGATGAAAAAGTTTGGATTTAGAATAGTTATTGATGATTTTGGAACAGGGTACTCATCGATGGCATATTTAAAGAAGTTACCAATAGATGTTTTAAAGATAGACAAGTCTTTTGTTGATGATATCTGTGTAGACTCAAGCGATGTTAAAATTGTTAAGGCCATACTATCTATAGCAAAAAGTTTTAACTATGATATTGTTGCAGAGGGTATTGAGACTAAAGAGCAAGAAGATAAGCTTATGGAATTAGGTGTTAAAGTAGGGCAAGGCTACTACTTTAGTAAACCCAAAAGAAAAGAGGAACTATTTTGAAAGTAACCATTAAATCACCACTAGATATGCATCTTCATCTAAGAGATAAAGAGATGCTAAAAGTTGTTGCACCACTTAGTGCAAAAAGTTTTTGTGCAGCTATAATTATGCCAAATCTTGTTCCTCCTGTAACAACGATTGAAGATGTTGTTGCGTATAAAAAGAGAATTTTAGATGCAATTGGCAAGGAGAATTTTGAGCCACTAATGACATTGTTTTTTAAAAATAGCTATACATATGAGTTTTTAAAAAAAGCGAAAGAGCATATAGTGGGTATCAAGCTTTATCCATCAGGTGCTACTACTAACTCAGAAGGTGGAGTTAGCAGTATGGATATAGAGGAGCTTAAAGAGACATTTACAGCGATGAGTGAGCTTAATATTCCTCTGTTAGTTCATGGTGAAACAGATGGTTTTGTCATGGATAGAGAAGCAGAGTTTGGCTCAGTATATGAGCAGTTTGCAACCAACTTTCCAAAGCTAAAAATCATAATGGAGCATATAACAACTAAAAATAGTGTAGATTTACTAGATAAATATGATAATCTATATGCGACAATAACAGTACAGCATCTTTTTATTACATTAGATGATGTAGCTGGGGGTATGCTAAAACCACATCTGTTTTGTAAGCCGATTGCAAAAAGATATGAAGATAGAGAAGCACTTCTAAAAGTTGCCCTCAGTGGGCACCCAAAAGTTATGTTTGGAAGTGATTCAGCACCACACCCAATAGATAAAAAAGAGTGCTGTGGTTGTGCTGCAGGAGTATTTACAGCACCCATAGCACTTCAAGCATTGGCAGGATTATTTGAAAAAAATGGAAAACTAGAAAACTTACAAACATTTGTGAGTGATAATGCACAAAGGATATATGGATATAGCCCTACATGTAAAGATATTGAGCTAACAAAAGAGCCATTTATAGTGCCCTCTAGTTATGAAGATGTGGTACCAATGTTTGCTGATGAAACACTCTCTTGGAGTATTACCAGTATTGTCTGATAAAAGGTATGTAGAAACTATCTACATACCTCCACTTGCTTCTAGTTTTTTCTCCCAAATTCCACCAAGGTATGCTAAAAGAGCTGTAATTGTAAAATACATACCAGCTACAATAATCCATGTCTCAAATGGAGAAAATGTATTGGCAACAATCTCACGACCAACTTTTGTCAAGTCTGTAATAGAGATAATAGATACCAAAGAGGAGTCTTTTACAAGGGCAATCATCTCACCAACCAGTGTTGGAAGTGCTCGTTTGAGTGCCTGAGGCATAATAATATAAGCCATAGTTTGTGGATAGTTCATACCAAGTGATTTTGCTGCTTCGTACTGCCCTTTATCAATTGACTGTATAGCTCCACGAATAACCTCTGCGATGTAAGCCCCAAAGAAGATACCAAGCGATAACCCACCAGCTAAGAATCGCTCTAAGTCAAAGATAGTTGCAACGATAAAGTAAAATATAAATATCTGAACAAGAAGAGGTGTTCCTCTAATGATGGTAATATATACTATCGCTATATCTTTAAGAAATTGGTAGCTTGAAAGTCGCATAAATGCTAAGATAATACCAATTGCAAAGGCAAGCATAGCCGAAAATGCAGATATTTTTAGTGTTATCATAAGTCCATTTAGAAGTGGTCCCATAGTCCAAGATGTAGTGGAAGCTATAGCATCATATTCATATATCTCATCACCATCACCAACAACCATTTTATAGCCAGATGGAATCTCTAGCTCTCTACTCTCTTCATCATTACTTATTACTATTTTACCATTTTCTTTTACTTTTACAACACCATCAAATGGTGCTTCTACAGAGGTGACTTTTTCATATGCAAAATATTTAGGAACACTTGTCCACTTCCAAATGTAGTTCATATTTGATGCTGCTGTAAAAAGCATATATCCTAGCATTATGTAAAAAAAGACAGCTATTGCATGTCCTAAAGCCTTGTTTTGTAAAAGAGGTTTTTTTGTTTTTGCCATTTTATTCCGTTTCTATTGAGTCTCTTTTTTGCCTACTCTTTGTAAACAAAAAAGAGACGCAGTTTATGCGTCTCTAAGAAGGTAGCTTACATTACTTTCTTTTGCCAAGCGTCTTTTTTGAACCACTTGTCATAGATTTTGTCATATAGACCATCATGTCTTGCTTGGTTTAAGAAGTTATCTAACCAGTTAAGAAAATCAGGATCACCCTTTCTTACAGCCCATCCTAATGGCTCATAAGTCAAGTCTTCATCTAAGTGTATGATTTTTCCAGTTGCTGCTTTTTGTGAAAAGAATATAGCATTGTATGGTTTGTCATATACAAATGCATCAGCTTTTCCATTTAAAACTTCTTGAGCTGCATCAGCTTCTGTCTCAAATGTTCTAATTTTTGCTTTTCTAAACATTTTTCTAGTTGCAATCTCACCTGTAACACCAAGTTTAGTTACTATAGTATACTCTGGCTTATCAAGATCTTTCCAAGTTTTTCCCTCATGCTTTTTTTGAGCAATGATTGTTTGTCCAACACTGATGTATGGGTTTGCAAAGTTGATTTTTAGGTTTCTCTCTTGTGTAACAGTCATACCACTCATAAGAATGTCAAATTTGTCAGTCAAAAGTGCAGCAATGATTCCATCCCATGCAGTTGGAACAAGCTCAAGTTTAACACCCATTGCTTTAGCCATTGCTTTAGCCATATCAACATCAAATCCGATGATATTACCTTTTTTATCTTTCATCTCAAACGGCATATAGCCAGGCTCCATACCTACTCTTAAAACACCACGCTGTAACACTTTGTTAAGTGTTGATTTTTTCCATAGGTTAATGTCATCTGCCATTACCATACTGTTTAGTCCAAGCATTACGATTAATGCAACAATAATTTTTCTCATACTCTCTCCTTTTAGTTTGTTTTTGATTCTTTAATGTACTAATACTTCTTTTAAAAATTTTTGTGCTCTGTCAGTTTTTGGATTTGAAAAGAAATCTTCCGGGGTTGCCTCTTCTAAGATCTCACCCTCATCCATAAATACAACACGGTTACACACCTCTTTTGCAAAACCCATTTCGTGAGTAACACAAACAATAGTGTAATTTTCGTGTGCTAAGTCTCTCATAACATCCAAAACTCCACCAATCATCTCAGGATCTAGTGCTGAAGTTGGCTCATCAAAAAGTATGATTTTAGGCTTCATTGCAAGTGTTCTAGCAATCGCAACTCTCTGTTTTTGTCCACCACTAAGCTCACTTGGGTAGCCTTCTGCTTTGTGTGCTAGACCTACTTTTTCTAGTAGTTTGAGAGATACTTCATGTGCATCGTGCTTTGAAGTGCCTTTTACTTTAGTCTGTGCTATTGTTATGTTTTCTAAGATTGTTAAGTGAGGAAATAGGTTAAAATGCTGGAAAAGCATTCCTGTCTCAGCTCGTAATTCATTTAGGTTAACAGACTTGCTGTACAAGTCTTTTCCCTCTACATGTATATCACCACTATCTATCTCTTCTAGTCTATTGAGACATCTAATAAGAGTGGATTTTCCGCTTCCACTTGGTCCACAAATTACTAAAATTTCACCCTTTTGTACGGTAAAATTTATGTTTTTCAGTACATGAAAGTCGCCATAATACTTGTCGACATTTTTCATGCTAATAATTGGGTCGTCCATTTAAACCTTTCTTCGCAATTGAAGAACAATTTTATCAGTTTTTTATAAAAGTAAGGTAAAA
>JALSME010000074.1 GCA_026987955.1 Sulfurospirillum sp. | reverse complement strand
TGTATAAAAGCTTCTGGCGGCATAAGAAGTTATGAAAAAGCAAAAGATATGATAGAAGTTGGAGCAAATAGACTAGGAACAAGCTCTGGAATTGCTATTGTCCAAGGCAACAAGTCAGATGATGGTAGCTACTAAGTACCTAACCCTAAATAACCCCAACTTAAGAGTTTAAAATAAGGGGCTAATGCGAGGCAAAAGCTTGAAGTTGCACTTGTTGTGCTTCAAAAGTTTTTAACGAAACAGTAGCCCCTTCTTTTAAATTTCCTTCGGACGATAAGAGAAAAGCTCTATTGCGTCGTTAGATTAGTTCAGCTTAGCTAAGGCTAGGCTTTCACTAATCTGCCTAGCACTAAAACTTTTCTCTTATCGCTTAAATTGGGGTTATTTAGGGTTAGGTACTTAATAATGAAAAGAGTTATATGGCTAGTTATGGACTCATTTGGTATAGGAAATGCAAATGATGCTGAAAAATTTGGAGATGTAGGTGCTGACACTTTAGGCAATATATCAAAAAAATACCCCCTTAAAATCCCAAATATGAGCTCACTAGGACTTCTAAAAGCGTATGAATTAAACAATAAAAAAGCTCTACATGTAGAGAAAGGGGGAGCTGCTTTAGATGATGCTTTTTGGGGTGTATTAAAAGAGGCGTCAGCAGGAAAAGATACTCTCTCAGGTCACTGGGAGATGGCTGGTGTTGTTATGGATGTCAACATGCGATACTTTGAAGAAAAAACTCCTGTTTTCCCTGAAAGTATGATTGAAGAGATAAAAAACCTTTCAGGCATAAAAGACATCTTGGGTAATCGCCATGCTGGTGGCATAGAAATCACAGAATCTCTTGGAAGTAAGCACATAGATAGTGGTTATCCTATATTTTATACGAGTGCAGATAGTGTCTTGCAAATTGCAGCACATGAAAAACACTTTGGACTCGAGAAACTTTATAAACTATGTGAAATTGCAAGAGAAGTTAGCAATAAATACAACATAGGAAGAGTAATAGCAAGACCATTTGATGGAGAAAATGGTGATTTTCAAAGGACAAATAATAGAAGAGATTATGCCTTAAGACCTAGTGGAAAATCTATCTTAGAGATCATGAGTGAGCATAAAAAAGATGTTATAGGTATAGGAAAAATTCATGATATATTTGGTGGAGCTGGAATAACAAAAAAAGTCAAAGCATATAAGCTAGACGGACTTATGAATGCTACACTAGATGAGATGAAAAAACTACAAAATGAAGGTATCATATATACTAATTTTGTTGATTTTGATATGGAGTGGGGACATAGACGCGATACTCTTGGATATGCCAAAGGGTTAGAGTATTTTGATATAAGATTAAAAGAGGTAATAGACAATTTAAAAGATGAAGACTTTCTAATCATAACAGCAGACCATGGGTGTGATCCAACTTTTGAAGGAAGTGACCATACTAGAGAAAATGTACCTGTTTTTGGTATGCTAAAAGGAAGAGAGCTAAAAGAAATCGGCGTGAGAGAAACTTTTGCAGATATAGCTAACTCTATAGCTTCATTTCTTAAACTACCTAAAACAGAGGTAGGAGAGTCTTTTTTATAGACTCTCTAGGGCAATTTTAATCATATCGGTTAAAGTTGTCTCTCTCTGTTTTGGTGTTGTCTCTTCATGAGTAACTAAGTGATCTGAAATACTCAATAAACAAGCAGCATTTTTACCAGTAACTTTTGCATTTATAAAAAGTCCGTATGACTCCATCTCAACACAACTAGCTCCTGTATCGGCTATAGTTTTTTCGAGTGAGCGAGTAGCATAAAACACATCTGTTGAGTGTACTCTCTCTAGATTTAAACTTATGTTTAATTTTTTAGCCGAATCCATTAACCTCTTATTTAGCTCATCAGATGGTAAAGCTACATGTAAATCCTCTTCTAAAACCAACTTTGCAAACGAGTTTGAATCGCTATATGCCTCAGTGGCAAGAACAACATCGTATAGATTTAATTCCTTAGTATAAGCCCCACTTGAACCAACTCTTATGATATTATCAACATCATAAAACTTAAAAAGCTCGTACGAATAAATTCCGATAGACGGAACTCCCATACCTGAGCCACATATAGATACCTCTTTTCCCTTGTATGTGCCTGTAAACATAAGCATATTTCTTACACTACTTACCTGTTTTACATTTTCTAGAAAATTGTCTGCTATATACTTGGCTCTTAGAGGGTCTCCTGGCATCAAAACTGTTTTTGCAATCTCGCCTTTTTTTGCTTCTATGTGCGGTGTCATAATTTTACTCCTATTTATAAAAAAACAGTATAATACAATAAAAAAAATAAAGAACCCATATGACCCTGATACATGCAGCACTTAAAGCTGAAGCAAAACCTATTGTGGAATTTTTTAAGCTTAAATGCATACAAAAAAAACCATTTATGCTATACAAAAAAGATGATATACTGCTTATAGTTTGCGGTATGGGGGCAAAAAATACTCTACATGTAGAGCATGTTTTTAAAGAATGGACTATAAAAAAAGCACTCAACATAGGCATAGCAGGGTGTAAAGATACGCAAGTAGAAATTGGCACTATTTTTACTTGTAATCAAAAAATTGAAAATATAAAGTATGCAGATATTACGAGTGTAAAGAGTCCACTCGGAAGTGCTTCTAAGCTAAGCACCCTTCTTGTAGATATGGAAGCAGAGAGTTTTACCTCTACATGTAGAGGTTATTTAGATGAAAAAGATATATATGTCTTAAAAGTGGTTTCAGACCATTTAGATACCAAAATACCAAAGAAAGAGTTTGTATGGAAAATTATAGAGCAAAATTTAAAAAGCATATCGAGAGTTGTAACTTTTCAAAACTAGACAACAAAACAAAAGAATTTTTAGAACAAAAAGCATATCAATATAGATTTTCATTTCAAGATATCAAGCAACTTGTAGATATAGCCATAGACCTTTCTATGTGGGAAGAAGCATCTCTACATGTAAAGTGGAAAGATGAAAACAACAAGAAAAAAACACTGCAACATATAAAATATTTTTATGATGAGTTAAAACAAAAGCCAAAAAGTTATAGTAACTTTGATGTTGCAACTAACAAAAGGGATAAATTTCAATTTTTTGAGTACGAGAAAGAGGAGTTATCTCTAGGGTCTTGTCCTGTTGCAAGTCCAAAAACTAGATGCTGCAACCTTATGACACTTGATGCAGTTGAGAGTTGTGGATTTGATTGTTCTTACTGCTCTATACAATCATTTTACAATGAAAATAAAATAGGCTTCGATAAGAACTTTGCACAAAAACTAAAAACTCTAAAACTTGATCCTAATCAAACATATCATATAGGAACAGGGCAGAGTTCGGACTCCTTGATGTGGGGAAATAAGCATGGAATTTTAGAAGCACTTTTTGAGTTTGCCAAGCAAAATCCAAATGTGATTTTAGAGCTAAAAACAAAATCTGACAATATCTCCTATCTTCTTGAAAATGAAGTTCCAAAAAACATACTTTGTACTTGGAGTATAAATACTCCAACTATAATAAAAAACGAAGAAAACCTAAGTGCCTCACTAGACCAAAGAGTACAAAGTGCTAGAAAACTAGCCGATAAAGGTGTTTTAGTTGGTTTTCACTTTCATCCAATTGTTGTCTATGAAAACTATCTCGAGGAGTATAAACAGACTGTTGATACTCTTTTAAAAAACTTTAAGCATGAGGAGGTTGTTCTTGTTAGCCTTGGGACATTGACCTTTATAAAACCCGTTATAAAAAAACTAAGAAGTAGAGACTTTAAAAGTAAAATACTACAAATGCCAATGGAAAATGCAAGTGGCAAACAGTCCTATCCACTTTCACTAAAAGAGGAGATGTTCAAGGGAGTTTATGAAGCTTTTAAACCATGGCATAACAAAGTTTACTTCTATATGTGCATGGAAGATGAGAGCTTATGGAAAAAAGTTTTTGGGTATGAGTATACACACAACGATGAGATGGAAAATGATATGATAAGCTCTTATATGGGGAAGATAAGATGAAAACTGCAGTAGTTACGGGCTCGAGTAGTGGGATCGGAAGAGCAATCTGTGATAAGTTAAAACAAAATGGCTATGAAGTTTATGGTATTAGCAGGAAAGATGGCGAGATTATTTGTGATTTGAGAGATACCGATGCTCTACATGTAGAGGTCAAAAAGTTTTTAAAAAGCAATGATATAGACCTACTTGTAAACTGTGCTGGAGTTGGGGTATTTTCACCACATGAAGAGATAAACTTTAATAAAATCAATGAGCTAATCGATGTAAACCTTAAAGCTCCCATACTCTTAACAAACCTCTGCCTTAGGAGCCTAAAAAAAACCAAGGGTCACATAGTAAATGTAGCGTCCATAGAAGCGACAAAACACTCAAAGTTTTCAGCACTCTACACTGCCACAAAAAGCGGACTTAGAGACTTCTCGTTGGCACTTTTTGAGGAGCTTAGAAAAAGCGGGGTTAGAGTAACTAGCATAAACCCAGATATGACAAAAACGGCATTTTTTGATAAGCTTAATTTTGAGCCCTCAAACAAGGTTGATACTCATATGGTAGCTAATGATATTGCAAAAGCTGTTATAGATATAATCCAATCTCCATTTGTTGTTACAGATATGACCATAAGAGCACAAAAATTTGAGATAAGTAAAAAAGTAACTAGATAGTCGTTTTATTACTAAAATTTACCTACCTTTTAGTAAATATGATATATCATTACCTATCAAACAACCAAAAAAGGATACTCTTATGTTTTCAACTATAAAATCTAAACTTTTATTGAATCTTATATTTACAATTACTGCTATGACTGGTATTGTTATACTTGCATACTTCATTGCAACAATGTCTATAAAGAATATTATGGAGAAAGATATTGAGAGTATTGCTAACTCTATCTACCATAGTGCTCTATATATCTCGGAAAAAGATAAAAATGCATGGAAAAGCAAAGCATATAAAGAGTCGATTTATAAAACAAAAGTAGGGCAAAGTGGCTATGTATATGCTATCAATCCAAAAGGTGATATGGTAATCCATTACAAAAAAGAGGGAAAAAACTATGCAGGTCATAGTTATGTTGACAAAATTAGATCTGATAAAAAAGGTGGGATTTTAGAGTACACATCTGCAACAACAGGGCAACACAAAATTGTAGCCTACCGATACATACCAAAGTGGGACATATGGCTAATACCTGGTGTAAATAAAGCTGACTACTACAATGATATAAAATCTAGTTTCCTAAAATGGTTTTTATCTATTGGTATTGTTTTTATAGTTATACAAATTTTACTTAACTATATTGTTAGTGTAAAATCTATTATCCAACCAATTGAAAAACTTAGAAATGAAGCAAATGAAATCAAAAATGACTTTACCAAAAGAGTTGCAGTAAAAGGGAAAGATGAGATAAGTGTTATAGCAAAAAGCATAAATGATCTTGCAGAATCTTCTCAAAATGCATTAGACAAGATAGCACAAGCACAATCCATGCTTGCAGAAAAAGATGATCTTGAAGCGATGCTTACAAAGAACGAGATGTTTATAAACCTATCAAATAGCATGACACAAAAGAGTGTAAATAATATTGAAAAAGTGCAAGAAAACTTAGGCAATAGTGTCCAAAACCTAACAGCTATAAACAATCTAAACGAAGATACATCACAAATGGCACAAGTCATAGATAATGATACTCAAAAAATCCACTCTTCTATAGAAGAAAGTGTTGAAATGATGAATGAGTCTAAGAGCTCTTCTTCGCAGTTAAATGAAACTGTTCAAGATATTAGTGGAGTTATAGCACTCATTAAAGACATATCTGACCAAACAAATTTACTTGCACTAAATGCGGCCATAGAAGCTGCAAGAGCAGGTGAACATGGTAGAGGTTTTGCAGTTGTTGCTGATGAAGTTAGAAAACTAGCGGAAAGAACACAAAAAGCAACTTCTGAAGTAGAAACAAATATAAACATGCTAAAACAACATACAGAAGAGATATATAACAGGTTTGAAAGAACAGAGGAGCTCTCAAGAAATACAATTGAGTCTCTTAATATGTTCAAAACAAACATATCAAAACTTCTTGATACAAGCAATGTAATTAAAGATAAAAATCAAAAAACCTCATTTGAAATCTTTATTAGTCTAGCTATTCTTGATCATATTGCTTACAAAATCAAAGGCTATTCTACAGTATTTCAAAACAAAAAAATTCTCACTCCAACAAACCATCATGATTGTAGGCTTGGAAAGTGGTATGAAGAGGGTGAAGGAAAAGAATTCTTTGCAAGCACAGCATCTTATCCTAAACTACTTGAGCCACATAAACAAGTACATATACTTGTAGATAAAGCAATATCATGTGTACTAAATAACAAAAACTGTACAGATAAGTCAGAAGAACTATTGAGTGCATTCGAGCAAGCAGAAATACATAGTGAAGAGATTATAAGTGTATTAGAAAACATGAATAAAGAGATAATTTAAGTTTATTTATATATAATCTCATATGTATAAATTGAGTTATTATTTCCTAGCAACTGTTTTCATATTGTCTCTTATACTAGTATCACAAGTCTTCTACATGTATAGCTCAAGTGCTCTACATGTAGAGCAAAAAAATGAGCTTGTTAAGCTAGTAGGTCTGCCTGATCTTGCACTATCTAATAGTGCAAACTTTATCCGCCATAGAAGTTATAGTGACACTTTTTCACTTTTTGCAAATGGTCCTGAACTTATGGAGTATTTTCCATCTACTTTTACCTATAACTATACCCACAACAACCCATCAAAATTGGATAGAGAATGAACCACTACCTAATTGGATTTGCTATTAATTCCCTTTTCAGAAGAGGTGCAAAAAGCTTTTTTACTCTTTTTATATTTACAGCACTTATCTTTTTACTTAGTAGTATACTTTTTATATCAAACTCCATAAAAACTGAACTTTTTATAACCCTAAAGTCTCTACCACAAATAACAGTTCAAAAGATTCAGGCTGGAAGACATAAAAATATAGAACTAAAAAGAGTTGATGAACTTTTAAAACTTCATGGTGTTCAAAGTGCTGTTCCTAGAGTATGGGGGTACTATTATTTTGAAAAAGCAGGGGTAAACTTCTCTGTTGTTGGGATTGATAGTTTTGATAAACAGTATAAAAAAAGTTTTGAAAGAGTTGTACAAAATGTAGATTTTGATAAACTTCAAAATTCCATGGTTGTTGGAGTTGGAGTCAATGAAGCACTTAGACAAAACTACTATAAAGAGTATTTTAACTTTATCAAGCCAGATGGTGAGCTCAAAAAAGTAAAAATAGCAGGTGTCTTTAAGTCCGAAACTTCGCTCGAATCAAATGATATAATTTTGATGCCAAAAAATATAGCATATGAGATTTTTGGTATGAGTCCAGATAAAGCAACTGATATCGTGCTGAGCGTTGCAAACCCAAGAGAGATACCTACTATCTCTAAAAAGATAAAAGAGCTATATCCTGATACAAGGGTTATAACCAACAGTGACCTAAGAGTTAGCTATCAAAATATATTTGACTATAAAAGTGGCCTTTTTTTAGCTCTTTTTGTTGTTAGTGTATTTACATTTTTTATGATAGTTTACGATAAAGCTAGCGGACTTAGTAGCGAAGAGAAGAGAGAAATAGGTATACTAAAAGCTCTAGGATGGAAGATAGACGATGTTTTAAAGGCAAAGTTTTATGAAGCATTTGTTGTCTCTTTTATCTCATTTACTGCAGGAATTATACTAGCTCTACTGTTTGTATATACTCTTCAAGCTCCTGTTTTAAAAGACATCTTTATAGGATATTCCAGACTAAAACCAGTCTTTGAGCTACCTTTTATCTTAGATTTTCAAACTCTGTTTTTACTGTTTTTTCTAACTATACCACTCTATATAGCAGCTATTATCATCCCTTCTTGGAGAGTGGCTTCAATGAGTGCTGATGAGGTGATGAGATGATAGAGTGTAAAAACTTAACAAAAACTTTTAAAAATATGGTAGCACTTAACGGTGTAAATCTTATATGTAAAGAGGGAGAAGTTATAGTTCTAAAAGGGGCAAGTGGGAGTGGGAAAAGTACACTACTATCCCTTATAGCTGGGCTTGCAAAGCCAAGTAGTGGGCAAGTCATCATAGATAACAAACTCATCTCAAAGATGCCAGATAATTTTGTAGCTATGTTCAGAAGGGAGCATATTGGGTTTATATTTCAAAAGTACAATCTCATTCCAACTCTAAGCGTATTTGATAACATTATCATGCCTCAAATACCATCAAAACCAGATACCAAAAGTCTCAAAAAAAGAGTAGACGAGCTTTTAAATATGTTTTCAATAGCAAAGAAAAAAGATGAAATTGTAAAAAACCTATCAGGAGGGGAGCAGCAAAGAGTAGCAATCTCAAGAGCACTTCTAAATGATCCTAACATTATCATTGCAGATGAGCCAACTGCTAACTTAGACTCAAAACTATCATTAGAGTTTATAGAAATCATCAAAAAACTCAAATCAGATAAAAGAACGATTATTATTGCAACTCATGACCCACTCTTTTTTGAGCTTGATTTTGTTGATAGACTTATAGAGATGAAGGATGGTGAATTATGAGACCACTGCACAGTAAGAACACCCACAATATCAAGAGGTTTTGTATAGACAAGGCAATTGATTGCAGGACTAACTGGTTAGTTCAAGAACAATTAACGAAGTATATGCGAAACCTCTTGATACCCATAGGGAAGCTTAGTTTTAGGCAATCTTTAAAAGATAAAAGTTCTCGAATTAACAAGTTAGTCCTTCAAATTTTATATTTCAAATCTCACCCAAAACTAAGCTTTTGTGGGTGTTCTTACTGTACAGTGGTCTCATCATGTTTTTAACACCTGAAATAATTGCTATTTATATACTAGATATCATATTTTTAGTATTTGCTACTTTTGCATTTTTTATTAGCATAAAGATAGTAAAAAATTGGGATATAAACTCTACTTCTCAAAACCAGTATGGGCTTGAAAAAAAAGCGGTTTTAGTAGCAACTATCATCAAGTATATATTTACATTAAAACTACCACTGTTTATATTTTTTGTATTTGTTGCTGATAAGATCTCTGATGTTATCACAGGAGCTATGTGTGCTGCAGGTGTTGTTAACTCTGTTAGCTTTGGTCTTTCGCTTTTTATTTTTAAAATTTTAAACCTATATGTTTTTGGATTCTGGATAGCTCTACATGTAAAAGATATGGCACATGAAAAACTAAAATTTACAAAACTAAAATTTTCTATTTTTATAGTAGCATATGTACTTTTAGTGATAGAGATACTATATGAGATATCATTTTTTAACTCTCTTGATGTTGACAAGATAGTTAGCTGCTGTGGCACACTTTTTAGTGCTGCTTCTGCCTCAACTCTCTCTTTTATCTTTGAAATTCCAAATCAAGTTACCATAGCTATGTTTTACATAAACTTTATACTACTTGTAGTTATAGGGCTTCTAAAAAAAGAAATTCCATTTTTGATTATAAACATACTCTTTTTACTGGTCTCGATTATATCATTAATCCTATTTTTTGGAACATATATATATGAGCTTCCTACGCATCACTGCCCATTTTGTTTTCTACAAAAAGAGTATCACTATATTGGCTATCTGCTATATATTACTCTTTTTATTGGTACATTTAGTGCTATAAATGGCTCAATTCTTTACATGCTAAAAGCTAGTAAAAACAAAAGCTTTTATAAAACATCTCTGATATTTAATACAATCTACATGCTTATAGTAACTGCATATCCGATACTATATTATGTAAAAAATGGAGTCTGGTTATGAAAAATAGTAAATTCTTCAAAATTTTACTACTTGAGATCATAGCTGTTGCAGGAGTTTTAGTATACTTTTTTGTAGATAGTGCAGATATATACAAACTTTTTATGGGAGAAACAGAGTTCTTTCAGCAGTCACCAACATGTGATTTGCATCTAAGTTCTTGTAAAGCTGACATACCAAAGCTAGGGACTTTAGAGTTTGATATAGAACCAAAAAGTATACCTCTTATGAAAAAACTAACTTTTACTATAAAAACCAATATAGATGCAGATGAGTTCGATTTGCACATATATGCAACAAATATGAATATGGGATATCACTCATTTACACTCAAAAAAATATCCCCTAAAACTTTTCAAGCTACAGGAATCTTACCAACTTGTACTGTCGGAGGTATGATTTGGAATGCAGAAGTTGTTAGTGGAAACAGAGGTGGACTTTTTACTTTTAAAACAAAATAGATGGTACAAATTTACTCATTTTGATAAAAAAACAGTTATATAAGTATCTAAATCTTTAGGTTTATATTTAATTTGATATACTTTTTAAAACTTAATTGGAGAAATCATGAAAATATCAAAAATCATTTCAGTCATCAGTCTTTGCTCATTAGCTCTTAGTCTACAAGCTGCCGATACTAGGATTACTTATAAATCAGCAAAGTCAACTTCATCTTACTATCAAATGGCAGTACAAGTTGGTGAAAATATAAATAAAACTACCAATGGAAAAATTGTTATTACCATAGAAGAGTCACAAGGTTCTGTTCAAAATGTAAAAGAGGCTAAAAGAAGAAAAGGCAATTATGTCTTTACAACTCCTCCTGTACTTGTTAAACTAGCAACAAAAGGAAAAGCTATGTTTAAAAAAGACAAACCTGAGGATTATAAAGTAATTCGTTCTTTATTTCCTATCCCTTTTTTAACAATGCACATGGTTGTAAGAGCTGATAGCGGAGTTAAGACTTATGCTGATTTAGCTGGTAAAAGCCTACTAATAGGCAAAGGAAGTTTTGGGGCGAAAGAGGCTAAAAAATATATAAAACTTTTTGGACTTGATGGGAAAGTGAAACTTATAGGAGCAGAACTTTCAGGTGCAGTTGCTGCACTAAAAAATGGTCAAATTGATGGTTTTGCAACTGCTGGCTCATACCCTGCACCAAATGTTATAGAGGCTGCAGCAACCACTAAAATCAATGTCTTAAGCATGTCTGATGAACAAATTAAAAAGACCAAAAGAACAAAACTAATTATACCAGCAGGAACATATGCTGGCATAGATAAAGATATAGTTACAACTACTCTACCAGTTGGAGTTTATACAACTACAAATATGGATGAGCAAACTGCATATGAATTTACAAAAGCATTTTGGGAATCTAAAAGTAACCTCGAGAAACAGAGCATTTGGTGGAAAGCAATCACAACTGATAATCTAAATATGTTTAATACAAAACTACATAAAGGTGCCCTTAGATACTATCAAGAAATCCATGTAAGTGTTCCTGAAAAACTAAAATAGCTATCATATGCTTATAGATGAAGAAAAACTACAACCAAGTATATATTTGGTTGTAGTGCTTTTAGCGTTTTTAACAGTTGGTTTTCATGTATATCTAATCTTTACAGGGCTACTACCAAATTTAGTAACTAGACCTCTGCATTTGGCATTAGTCTTGCCTTGGATATTTTTATTTGGGAAGAATGAATCTAAAACAACTAAATATATTGGATATATACTTTTAGTTTTTTCCCTTTTATCTTCGTTTTATATAGTTTTTAACCATGTTGATTTAGAAGACCAATATGGTTCACTTGAGTCTCCTGTGCAATTTTTTATATCTATAATACTACTCATAAGTATTTTAGAAATGGCAAGACGCTCGGTAAAGCTTGCACTTCCTACTACTGCTTTTATTGCCCTTATTTATGGCATATTTGGACACTACATACCTGGAAGTTTTGGGCATCAAGAAATTCCCATAGAAAGTTTCTTAGGTACACTTGTTATAGCTGAAGGTGGCATATATGGTAGCCTAACAGGAATATCTGTTAATGTAGTTGCTGTTTTTGTTATATTGGGAGCTTTTGTTGGTGTTGGAGAAGGTGGTAATGCTTTTATGTCTATGTCAACAAAACTAGCTGGAAAGCTAAGAGGTGGTGCAGGAAAAGTATCTGTTTTAGCTTCTGCATTTTTTGGATCCATTTCTGGTTCTGCATCTGCTAATGTTGCTTCAACTGGTGCATTTACAATTCCAACTATGAAAAGATTAAAATATCCAGGAAGCCTAGCAGCAGCTGTTGAGGCTGTAGCTAGTACAGGTGGTCAAATAATGCCACCACTTATGGGTGCTGGTGCTTTTATAATGGCGGAACTTCTAGGTGTAAAATACACAACTATAATGAGTGCAGCTATATTTCCTTCTATTTTATTTTTCTTTACCGTCTGGATTGGAGTAGATATATTTGCCAAAAAATACAACTTACTCTCTATGGATAAGAAGGAAATTCCAACACTTAAAATAGTAATAAAATTGGCCCCATTTTTTCTTATTCCATTTGGCTCTTTACTTATATCTTTGATTATGCTTGGCAAGACGCCACAATACTCAGCAGCATTAGCTATATTTGCAAGTATTTTTTTACTTTTTGTAGATAAAAATTGGAATTTTTCCATAAAAAAATGGTTTGAACTTTTTATAAAAGGATGTATTGTAGCGTCTAAACAGATTTCTGTTATAGCTTCTATTATTATATGTGCTGGGATTATTATTGGTGTATTAAATCTAACTGGAGTTGGAGTAAAAATAACCTCATCCATACTATTTTTATCTGGTGGGCATCTTTGGATTGCTCTTATTTTGACCGCATTTGCTTGTCTTATTTTAGGAATGGAAGTCCCTACTACTGCTGCATATATTATATGTGTTTCTGTAGCTGGTCCAATTTTAATAGAGTATGGGCTATCTCCACTACAAACTCATCTGTTTATATTTTGGTTTGCACTTCTTTCAACAATAACACCTCCAGTTTGTGGAACTGTGTTTATTGCAGCTGGTATGGCTAATACTCACTGGTTAAAAGTTGCCTCTAAAGCTATGCGTTTAGGGGTTGGATTGTATATAATTCCTATTGCATTTATAACTAATCCAAACCTTATATACCCTGATCAAAATTTCCTCTTGTCTTTTTTATCTCTTGCAAAAATATCAATAGGATTGGCTCTTGTGTCATATGCTTTGGTTAATGAATCTAAAACTTTATTTAGCAGATTTATCATACTAATTTTAGGTCTTATTATTGCATTATTAAAAGTTTTCTAAATTTA
>JALSME010000073.1 GCA_026987955.1 Sulfurospirillum sp. | reverse complement strand
ATGTTTCCAGCATTGTTTTCTATCTCTACAACTCTTTTTTTATCTTGATTATAAGCAGTTATTTTTATCTCTTTTTTATCTACACTACTTGAGATGAAAGAGTCTTTTGCATTATTGACGATATTTAAAAAAACTTGTACTATTTCATTTTCACAGCCTATAAATTTAAAGTTATCTTTTATATCTATTTGCAAATCTATGTTGTTTTTATCTAGTGATGCTTGAAGCAGCCTTTTTGTTTTGTGAATTAGTAGCTCTATATCATGCTTGTCCACTTTTTTAAATGGTGAAAAAAAGTCTTTAAAATCACCAACTGTTTGTGACATATATGAAATCTGCTCATTTGCCTCTTCTACTTTTTTCTTTAAAATCTCATCTGTTAGCTTACGACTTTCATGTTTTAACTCTATATTCATGATTATATATGAGAGCTGAGTTAGTGGCTGTTTCCACTGGTGAGATATATTCCCTATCATACCACCCATAACTGCAAGTCTATTTTGATGAGTAAAAAGTTTATCTTTTTTATCTTGGATATTCTTGTCTTTTTTATAAATCATATAAATCAATGCAATAAAAACTACAAACACCAAAAACATAGCAATACCGCCAGTTATAAACTCTGATTTATGATAAGAAAGTATACTAACAACAGGAATTTTAAGCGATATCATTGCTCTTAACTCCCCTACCTTTTCATTGTATCCTGAAGTATTGCCATACATTTCTACCATGCTTTTTGGTGCATTTAGAGGGTCTCCATGACACTTTAAGCAAGATATTTTGTTTCTACTTGTTGGTATTGCTATATAAAAATATGTCTGTGCATTTTCTTGTAAAATTGAAAAATACTCTTTTGAGTTATTTTTCTTAAACTCATTTAATATTTTAGCTTCAAACTCACTAGCTTTATGGATTGGATTTGTTGGATTTGTTGATACTAATTTGTACTCATATTTTATATGCTTATCTGCTAGTTGTTTGTCATATATATATTGTGTTATAAATGAAGATGAAAAAAGCCTAGGATCAAAAAAATCTCTATTTTTATCTTTTATAAGTTCATACAAAACAGGTCTTTGTACCTCCTCTATATAACTTCTTATAGAATTTATAGTATAAAGTATAGATTTAGCCTCTTGTTTTGTATCTTTTATAGCCAAATCCCTATAGAAGTTAAAAAACAAAACTGTAACTAGCAGATACAAAACAGCAAAAAAGCCTATAATAATCTTAAAGTTATACTTCATAAATATATCCTACGCCGTAGATATTTTTGATAATATCTGAATCCATTTTTTTTCTTAGCTCTTTGACTATAGACTTGATAGCCTCTTTTGATGGAGATTCAAACTCCCAAAGATACTCTGAAATCTGCTCAAACGATAAAACATTGTTTTCATTTTTTAACAAAAGCTCTAAAAATCTACTTTCACTTTTTGAGAGATGTATAACTTTAGTGTTATGTAAAACACATTTTTGTGCAAAATCATATTTATAGTCATCTTTTAAATCAACAACTACTCTGTTATCGACTAATTCTAATGCAGCTTTTTCTAATGCCTCAAATAGCACTGTTCTATCAAATGGTTTCGTTAAAAACTTTGTAATCTTAAGCTCTACTGCTCTCCAAAGATACTCTTGGTCTGTATGAGCTGAAAGAATTATAATCGGAATTTTATGATTAGTTTTTCTTATATTTCTTATCGCCTCTAAACCATCCATATTTGGCATACAAATATCAAATAGAAGCACATCATATGAGTTGCACTCAAGCTCTTCTAGTGCCTTTTTACCATCACTTACACCAACTGCTTTATAAAAAAATGTCTCAAGAATTTCTACTATGTTCGATAATATTCCCTCTTCATCATCTGCACACAATACCTTTTTATCTGACAATATTTTTAATAAATTTTGATTTTTCATTTT
>JALSME010000072.1 GCA_026987955.1 Sulfurospirillum sp. | reverse complement strand
TAATAGACTTTTTATATATTTATTTAAGAAGTCTAGCGTAAGCATAGCAAAAAAACTATTAATTTTTTTAATTATTTAAGTTTAATTGACTATAATTCCCTATAATGTAATAAAAAGGTAACATATGGAGTATTGTAGAATTCAGCCAGAGTGTTTTGATATAGATAAAATACTCTCTAAAAAAGAGTTAGAGACTTTAAAAGTCAAAAGCTTTATTAAGGGGGATATTCTGTATTATGATGATATCATACAACTTCTAATTTTTAAAAAAGGAAAGGCAAAAGTTATTTTTTATGATAACGGAGAGTCTTTTACTTTGCACTATCTGTTAAGAAACAGTATATTTTTGTTAGACAAAAACTCTTCGGTCGAGTTTCTAGAAGATAGTGAGGTATATTTTTTAAACTCTACTACCTTTACGAGACTTTTTAAAAATATCTATTTTACAAATATGATTTTAGAATCAATGGCAAAAAGTATAGAAATAGAGAGAGAAATCATAACAACACTAGTATTTAATAGCTGTAAAGAGAGAGTTATATCTTTTTTTGTAGATATGGCTCATAGTGTTGGGGATCATAGATATGAAGGTATTATGGTTGACCTTTCTATGTCAATCGGGGAGTTTGCAGATTTACTTGCATCAAAAAGACAGACAATTTCTACTATCTTAAATGAGCTTATTAGTGCAGGACTCATAAAAAAATATAAAAACCAAAAATATCTCATAAGAGATATACAAAAAATGGAAAACCTTCTTCATAAGTGATAAAAACATAACAAATTCAGTATCAAACTCATAAATTATCTTATATTTTAACTCTTTGTGTATAAAATACAATCTTTTATAAATGTTCATTTTTAGCATATTTTATATTTCTCTCTTTTTTGAATAAATATTCATTTTTGTCAGATTGCTGACATTTTAAATATCTTTTTTGGAATAAACTACATTAATCTTGAAAAATTTCATGGTTAAACTTTAAGTTTATGAAAGGAGATATTGTATGAAAAAGTTTCAAACAGTGTGCCCATATTGTGGCACGGGTTGTAACATTGACATCTTTGTTGAAAACAACAAAATAGTCAAAGCAGAACCTACAAAGAAGCATCCTGTCAATGACGGTGAGCTTTGTTTGAAGGGTATGTATGGTTGGGAGTATGTTCACTCTCCAAGGAGATTAACAAAACCATTATTAAGAAAGAAAAATGGTGTTTTCTCAAAAGAGGGAAAGCTAGAAGAGGTAAGTTGGGATGAGGCATATGAGTTTGCAACAGATCGTATCAAAGCAACTGTTAAGAACTATAGTCCAAACCATATTATGGGATTTTCATCTGCAAGATGCTTAAACGAAGATAATTATGTTTTTCAAAAGCTATTTAGAGTACTAGGAACAAATAACGTAGATCACTGTGCTCGTCTCTGACATGGTCCAACAGTAGTCGGTCTGACTAAAACATTAGGTGCTGGAACCATGACAAACAATCTCGTTGAATTTGCAACAGATGCAGATGTAATATTCTGTATAGGAACAAACACAAGCGAGTGTCACCCAATTATAGCAATGCAGATGCTAAGAGGTATGAAAAGAGGGGCAAAACTAATAGTAATTGACCCTAAAAAGACAGATATGGCAAAAAAAGCTGATATTTTCTTGCAAATCCCGGTTGGAGCAAATATACAGCTTCTAAATACAATTATAAATTATATAATTCAAAATGATTTATGCAATAAAGAGTTTATTAAAAAACACTGCCATGGATTTGACTATATTAAAGAGGCAGTAAAAGATTTTACTCTTGAGAGATTAGAGAAAGAGATAGGAGCAGACCCTGAAAAAGTAAAACAGATAGCTGAACTTTACGCAAAAGCTCCAGCATCTTCAATTGCATATACCATGGGTATTACTCAGTTTGTAGATGGTACTGCAAATGTTATGAGTCTTTCTAACTTGGCTCTTATCACAGGACAAATCGGAAGACCTGGAACTGGTATAAATCCACTTCGTGGACAAAATAATGTTCAAGGTGCATGTGATATGGGAGCTTTACCAAACTGGATTCCAGCTGGTAGTGTTACTACTGAGTTTGCACAATCTCAGGCAAAAATCGTATGGAAGACAGAGTTAAATCCACAGCCTGGTTACATTATGACAGATGTTCCTCATCATATAGAAGAGGGCAACATTAAACTTCTATATGTATTTGGTGAGAATCCTGCTATGAGTGACCCTTGGACAGAGCACTTTATACATGCTTGTCATGAACTTGAAACTCTAATAGTACAAGATATCTTTTTAACAGAAACTGCTCAAATTGCAGATTTAGTCTTACCAGCAGCAACTTGGACAGAAAAAGAGGGAACATTCTTAAACACTTCAAGAGTGGTTCAACACCTTGCAAAAGCAGTTGAGCCAGTAGCAGGGTTAGAGCCAGATTGGAAAGTAATTTGTAATATTGCAAAAAGAATGGAAATTGCAGGATTTGATTTTTCTAAGGCTGAAGATATTTGGAATGAAGTTAGAAAACTCTCTCCAAATCAATTTGGTGGAATAAGTTATGAGAGAATCAAAAAAGAGCAGGGCTTAGCATGGCCATGTCCAGATGAGAATCATCCAGGAACCCCGATTCAGTATGCAGACTTTAAATCATTCTTGCCAGATGGTAAGTTTAAAATTGTTCCAATAGGACATGCTGATGATGAGAAACAGAGAGATGTATTTGAAGCAGAGATTAGAAAAAAATGTAAAATTCCAGATGACTATCCTGTAGCTTGTGGTATGCCTAGTGCTGTACCAACTAAAGTATATCCATGTATGTTTACAACAGGAAGAAAGGTTTATCACTACCATACAGGAACTATGACTAGAGAGTGTAAGGCGTTAGAGTTTGGAGCAGATATAATGGGAGCTTCTATAGAGGTTAGTCCAGATATCGCTGAGTCACAAGATCTTGAAACAGGTTGCTATGCACTAGTTGAAAATAAAAATGGAAAAATGGTAGCAAAAGTATTTATAAATCCAGATTTAATAGAAGGTACTATATTTACAACTTTTCACTATCACGAGGCAGATGGAAACAAACTAGCAGATGCTTCACAAAAAGATCCACTCTCAGGAATGAATCCACTTAAGATGTCGATAGCAGGTATTAGAAAAATAAGTGAAAAAGAGTTTAGAGAGTTCAGAATAAAAGAGGATGAACTTATGCATCCTTCTAAGATGTATAAAACAGTGAAGGGGGCATAGTCATGAATCTTTCAAATAGAATAAATAACTTTGTAATAGCAAACCCAGAAGTTTGTATAGGCTGTGCTACATGTATGTCAGCTTGTTATAACTCAGCATATGAAAGAGGCAAGTTAGCAGTGCCTAGACTTGTCGTTACTAGAACGGCTAGTGGAGTTATGCCAAACCAGTGTCGTCAGTGCGATGACTCTCCTTGTGCAAATGTATGCCCTGTTGGAGCATTGAAATTTGGAGGAGATTTTATTGAGTCGTACGAAGAAATTTGTATAGGTTGTAAGATGTGTACTCTTGCTTGTCCATTTGGAGCAATAAGAGCTGAATCAGAGATTATGCCTTCAATAGATAATACAATAGTGCCAGACTATAACTTGGGTCTAGAATCAGTTCTTGGCAACAAAAGTGTAGCAGTTAAGTGTGATCTTTGTACAGGAAGAGAAGATGGACCAGCTTGTGTTGAAGCATGTCCAACTCAAGCACTTATGTTTATCAATGGTTCAATCATGGATGGTCAAGTGGTTTCTCAAAAAGCTAGCGATGCTGTTGAGAGCTTTATAAAAAATAAAACAGCTTAAAAAGGAGATAAGATGATACAAGTTTACCTGCTATTTTTAGCTGGTTGTATCATTTCCATGTTTTTATATAAACAGAATGAGACTGCAGCAAAGGTGGGATTTACCATCTCTGCAGTTGCATCTTTTTATGGAGTAATTTACTTTTTTACCAATTTAGGTAGTACGAGTGAATTTAGTCTTGGGAATGATTTTATATTTAACCCTCATTTTGCATTAGATCCGGTGGGCAATTTTTTCTCATTTGTGATATGTCTTGTAGCATTTGCATCTTCTGTGTATGCTATACAGTATTCACAAGAGTATGCAAAAAAGGGTAGTTTGGCTGTAATGGCGGCACTTTTTAACCTTTTTATAGTTTCAATGCTATTGGTTATCTCGGCTGCTAATGTTTTTTGGTTTATGATTTTTTGGGAAGTCATGACGGTAGTTTCATATTTCTTAATATGCTTTAATGACTCTAAGCAGTCTATGAAAGCTACTATTATATACATGGGTATTGCTCATTTAGGTGGAGCAGCAATTTTAAGTGCATTTTTACTTTTAGCAAATCAAAGTGGTTCGTTAGAGTTTGCTTCATTTGCAAATGCAGAACTAAGTCCTGCAATGGCAACAGCAATTTTTCTACTAGCTTTTGTTGGTTTTGGCTCAAAAGCAGGAATGTTTCCAATGCATGTATGGTTACCTAAAGCTCATCCAGCAGCACCTTCAAATGTTTCAGCTCTTATGAGTGGAGTTATGATTAAGGTTGCTATATTTGGTATATTGAAGTTTTGTATATGGTTGCCTGTTATGCCTTGGTGGGGATTGTTAATCATAATCATAGGGGCACTTTCAGCACTTCTTGGAGTTTTATATGCTCTTACTCAACATGATTATAAAGCACTACTTGCTTACCACTCAGTTGAAAATATTGGAATTATTCTTTTAGGAATTGGAACTGGTGTTTATGGTATGGCAACAGGCTCTTCTACGCTTGCAGCAGTTGGATTTTTAGGAGGACTGTTTCATGTGCTAAATCACGCTACATTTAAAGGGCTTCTATTTTTGGGAGCAGGAAGTGTACTATATAGAACTCATACAAAAGACATGGAAGTTCTTGGTGGTCTTGCAAAAAAGATGCCATATACTGCATTTGCATTTTTAGTGGGTTCAATGGCAATTACTGCAATTCCACCACTAAATGGATTTGTGAGTGAGTGGGTTACTTATCAAGCTATGATTCAAGGAGCTTTAGGTGAAGGTATAGGCTCAAGAGCAGTATTTACAATCTCAGTTGTTGCATTGGCTCTTGTTGGAGCACTAGCAATTATGTGTTTTGTAAAAGTTTATAGTGTTATCTTTGGAGGAACTCCACGAAATCAAAAGATTTGGGACAATGCCAGAGAAGTTCCTACTTCTATGATAGCTGGTATGTTTATACTAGTAGCTGGATGTTTTGCATTTGGCTTGGGTGCTAATGTAGTAGTTGAGCATATTATGAGTGTTGTATCATCATTTGCAGGTAATTTTAGTGCAGCAGATGGAATGCTTGTAAAATCTCCAATGGGTTCTATTATATCCACACCACTTATTGCATTTATTCTTTTAGGTAGTTTAATTATGCCTTTTATTACTCTTTATGTAGTAAAAGCAAATAGAGCAAAACCAAGAGAGACAGATCCTTGGGCATGTGGTTTTAAGTATAGCTCACGAATGCAGATGACAGCAGCTCCTTTTACGGGAGATTTAAGAAAAGTATTAAAATGGTTATATAAGCCAGAGATTCATCACGAAGAGGGCTACTTTGGACCTGTTAAATACTCAAATCACGCACAAGATGTATGGTGGAACTTACTTTATGCTCCTGTTATCAACACTATAACAAAGGCTTCAGACAAGATAGAGAAGATGCAAAATGGCAACAGTAACCTTTACTCTTTATATATCTTAGTGGCACTTTGTTTAGCTCTTGGCATTAGCCAAATACTGTAGGAGGAGTAGATTATGGAAGTAATATTTTGGATGATTATTCAAGTTATAGTTATAGCATTTGCTGCTCCTTTCTTTGATGGAATAGCAAGAGTTTTAAGAGCAAGGTTACAATCAAGAAAAGGTCCACCAGACTTTTTTCAAACCTATAGAGATATTATAAAGCTTTATAAAAGAGGAAGAACAGCACCTAAATGTGCTCATTGGTTTTTCACATATGCACCATACTTTATGTATGCAACAGGAGCAGCAATGCTAGCTTGCATACCTATTGCATACAGCGGATATGAGAGTATTGGTTTTTCAGATATATTTATATTGGTATACCTAGGAGCTCTTTTAAAGTTTGTATTTGGAGTAGCTTCGGTAGATTCAGGAAATCCATTTGCAGCAGTAGGTGGTAGTAGAGAGCAGATGATTGGTGTATTTGTTGAGCCAGTTCTTATTATGAGTCTATTAGTTGTTATGCTAGTAGCGGGTACAAGTAACTTAGTTGATATAAGAGCAATGGTAAGAGCAGGAGAGATAGGTTATTTTATACCTGCTTTTGCAGTAGCTTCTATCTCATTTCTTTGGGCTATGTATGTTGAGAGTGGAAGAAACCCTTATGACTTAGCAGAGGCTGAGCAAGAACTTCAAGAGGGAGTTTTAGGAGAGTGGTCAGGAAGTGACTTTGGTATAGCACATGCTGCACTTATACTAAAACAGTTTGCAATGATAGGTATGTTTTTAGCTATTTTTGAACCATGGAACTTTACTAATCCTATACTTGCATTAGCAGTATTTCTTGTAAAAGCTGGAGTGTTTTATGTAGCAGCAGTTTTTATAGACAATTTTGGCTCTAGATATAAGTTAATTAGTAGTTTTAGACAAAATGCTACTTTTGCACTTGGTATATCTACAGTCGCACTTATACTTTACATAGTAGGAGCTTAAGATGGATCTATTATCTATATTATCAATAGCGATGATAATCGCAGCATTAGCTGTTTTTAGTTTTAGAAACTATAAGCTCGCAGTTTTGACTTATGGCTTACAAGCCTTTATATTGGTGTTGATATTTTTTACATTATCATCCGCACATGATATAGCTGAGTTAACTTCATGGGGTGTTATAGCAATTTTAACAAAAGTGATATTTGTTCCTTTTGTTCTTTTGAGACTTCTTAAGAAAGTTAATATAAAGAGTGAAGATGAGCCAGTAGCAGGGTTTTTTGTGAGCCCTATAATAGCAATAGGTTTTTCACTAGCGATTGCTATGAGTATATATCCAATATACTTAAAGTTTTCACTTGTTCAAGAACACATACCGTTGATTGCAGCAATTACGGTTTTTATGTTAGGAATTTTTGGATTTATTCTAAGAAAGTCAGCAATAAAGCAGATTTTAGCTTTTTGTACTTTTGAAAATGGAATCCACTTGACTTTAGCTCTAACAGCATATAACTCACCTGGTATCGTTGAGATTGGGATTTTAACAGATGCGATATTTGCAGTTATTATTATGTCGGTGCTTGCAACAAGATTTTATAAATATTTTGGCTCAATGGATGTCTCTAAGGCATCGAGCTTGAAAGGTTAGGTGAAGAGCTATGGAAAATTTACTTATATTAGTTCTTGCTATTCCATTAGCAAGTGCAATTATAATTTGGCTCATCGGTATCAATACAAAAACAGTAGGAATGTTGCATGTTTTAGCATCAGTTGTATATGCAGTTGTTGCGATGATGGTAGTTATGAGTGTTGTTGATGGAGAGAGACATTTTGCATTTAATGAGATGCTTTTTATAGACTCTCTAGGAGGAGTATTTCTCTCTTTGATTGCAATAACAGGACTTTTAATCAATATGTACTCAGTAAAGTACATGGATTGGGAAGTAAAAAAGGGTCACTTAACAGATAAAGATTTAAGACTATTTTTTGCACTTTCTCATCTGTTTATATTTACGATGACACTCTCAGTGTTAGCAAACAATATGGCTGTAATGTGGGCTGCTGTTGAAGCAACTACACTCTCTTCAGTCTTTATGGTCGCAATTCAAAAAGGAAAGCGTTCAACCGAGAGTGGATGGAAGTATATAGTTATATGTAGCGTTGGCTTGGCATTTGCTCTTTATGCAACAATTCTTCTTTATGGAGCAGGGTTTGCCGTGATTGGTGATGGTCATGATGCGATGCTTTGGACTTCACTCATGGATAATGCAAAGCTTATAGATGGTGATGCACTTAAGCTTATCTTTGTATTTGCACTAGTTGGATTTGGAACAAAGGCTGGACTCGCACCAACTCATACTTGGTTGCCAGATGTTCACTCTGAAGGTCCTTCTCCAGCTTCTGCTATGCTTTCTGCTGTGCTTTTAAAGTGTGCACTACTAGCAGTGATTAGATACTATGCAATTGTAGGTAATTCTATGATTGGATTTGAATATGTTCAAAGCATGATGCTAGTTATATCTTTAGTTACTATATTTGTTGCAGCTCTGTTTATCATAAGACAGCACGATATAAAAAGAATGTTTGCATACCACTCAGTGGAGCATATTGGTATCATAGCTTTTGGTTTTGGTATAGGTGGACCTCTTGGAATTTTTGCAGGACTGTTTCACTCTTTAACTCACTCAATTACAAAAGCTTTAGCATTTTGTGTTAGTGGAAATATCATAAAGATATATGGCACAAGAGATATGAGTAAAATGGGTGGACTAATAAAAATTGCACCAGTTACAGCAGTTCTATTTGGAATTGCGATTTGTTCACTAGTGGGAATCCCACTATTTGCGATTTTTGTGAGTGAGTTCTTGGCTATTAAAGCTGGTATAAACGGTGGAGATTACTTGGCAGTTGCACTGTTTATTATTGGTCTTGCTATTATATTTGTTGGTGTTTTTTCTCACTTTAATGAGGTTATGTTTGGTGAGCCAAAGTCTGAAGTCGATAGAACAAAGATCGAACTTAGTGCAAATATTCCACTGATGATACTAGCAGCAATGATTGTTGTTTTAGGTATCTTTTCAATAGATAGCGTAACGATGCTTTTTAGCAACGCTACAAAAATTGTACTCGGTTCATAAGGAGAGAAGATGAAAGGCGATATTTTTATAAATAAACTAAAAGAGAAGATAACCATCAAGGATATCTACAGAATGCCAGAAGAGCAAATAACTATAACAGTTGACAGAAGTGATCTTCCAGAAACTGTTAGAATGCTCTACTACGATATGGGCGGTTGGCTAGTAACTATGATTCCAAACGACGAGAGACCACTAAATGGTAACTTTGTTCTATACTATACGCTTTCTATGGAGGGCGGCAAGATGAGTCCGGATGATGAGTTACCTGCTGAAGACAAGTGCTGGATGACTGTAAAAGTTTATATTCCAGCAAATGATCCTACATATCCATCTGTAACAAGATTGGTGCCAGCTGCAGTTTGGTATGAAAGAGAAGCTTACGATATGCTAGGAGTTGTGGCTGAGGGGCTACCTGATCCTAGAAGACTTGTAGTTTCTGATGACTGGCCTGATGGACTATACCCTATGAGAAAAGACTCTATGGAGTACAACTTTAGACCAGACCCATATGCTCATGAAGATGAACCAGACTACAAGTTTAACCACCCAGAAGGTGGCGGCTTAGTTGATGTTCCATTAGGACCTCTTCATATAACAAGTGATGAGCCTGGACACTTTAGACTCTATTGTGAGGGTGACCAAATCATAGATGCTGATTATAGACTTTTTTATCAACATAGAGGTATGGAAAAGCTTGCAGAAAATAGAATGAACTATGATCAGATGGGGTACTTAGCTGAGAGAGTTTGTGGAATCTGTGGCTATGCTCATGCAACTGCTTGTATCGAAGCAGCAGAGAGAGCAGTTGATATGGAAGTTCCTCGCCGTGCACAAGCGTTAAGAATTATAAACCAAGAGATAGAGAGACTACACTCTCATATGCTTAACATTGGTTTAGCTTGTGAGGTTACGGGTAACATAAATGCATTTATGCATATATTTAGAATCCGTGAGTTCTCAATGGAGCTAGCTCAACTTATATCAGGTGGTAGAAAAACTTACGGCAATGTTGTTGTTGGAGGTATGAGAAGAGATATTAATGGCAAAGGCATAAAAAGAGGACTAGAGCTACTTGAAACTATGGAAACACAACTAAGAGAGGTTTGGGATGCAGTGATGGACGATGAGTCTCAAGTCGATAGATGGAAAGGTGTTGGAATACTAGATAAGCAAGTAGCAAGAGATTTCTCAGCAGTCGGACCAAATGTAAGAGGAAGTGGAATTAAAAGAGATACTAGATATGACCACCCGTATGATTTTCATGATGAGATAGATTTTGAAGTTTGCTACGAAGAGGGTGGAGATGTATTTGCAAGAGAGACGGTTAGATATAGAGAACTTTTACAATCAATATCTATTATTAGACAGTGTTTTGAGCTTATGCCTACAGGCGATATAGTTGCTCCACAAAACAAGATAATAGTACCTCAAGCATATGCATTAGCAAACAATGAGGCACCAAGAGGTGAAAATATACACTGGATTATGCATGGTGGTGCTCAAAAAGTGTATAGATGGAGATGTAGAGCAGCTACTTATAACAACTGGCCATCTTTGAGATTTCAATTTAGAAATAACACTATAGCAGATGCAGCACTCATAGTTTGTTCTATGGATCCTTGCTACTCTTGTACAGATAGAGTAACTGTTGTAGATGTTAAGTCAAAGAAATCAAAGATTTTAACACATAGTGATCTTAAGAGGTATTCACAAACTCTTAAAAATTCACCACTAAGAGGTATGTAAGGAGCAGATATGAAACTTTTAGATATGACAAGAAAGTATGGTAATGCAACTTATGAGTACCCTTTTGCTCCATACGATGTAGCAGATGGATTTAGAGGAAAACCTGAGTATGATTATGACAAATGTATAGGTTGTACTGCTTGTGGTGTTGCTTGTCCATCAAATGCTATAAATGTTGAACTAAATGAAGCTAAAGATAAACTTGTTTGGAAATTTGATTGCGGTAGATGTATCTATTGCGGAAGATGTGACGAGGTTTGCCCTACAAATGCAGTAATGCTTGGCAGTAACTTTGAAACTGCTGTTAGATTCAACAAAGAAGACTTGACAGAGAGTGCAGAGCTTGAGCTAGAGTGTTGTCAGAATTGTGGAAAGAAATTTACAACGAAGAGGCTTATAGCTTATTGTATAGAAAACTTTAAAAAAGTAGGCTGGAGTGAGAGTGTTATACAGGAGAAGACCAAATATATAAAAACTTGTCCTGTATGCAAAAAGGCTGACTCTGTCGAGTTAGTGAGTAAGCACTTCTCTAAAGGAGTTAAAAAATGAGCAAGACATATGTAGTACCAACTGAGATAAGTGAGCTAAATAGAGTTGAAGACAAGTTAGAGCTTTTAAAAGATATAAAAAGAAGCTTTAGTGTTTACAGAATAGATTGTGGTTCATGTAATGGTTGTGAGATTGAGATATTTGCCTCTATTACTCCTATGTGGGATCCTGAGAGATTTGGTTTTAAACTTGTGGCTAACCCAAGACATGCAGATATATTGCTTTGTACGGGTCCAGTTACAAGACAGATGTACTATCCGCTTTTAAGAGCCTATGAGGCAGCGCCAGATCCAAAGATAGTGGTTGGTTATGGGGCATGTGGTTCAACTGGTGGAATATTTCATGATTGCTACAGTACTTGGGGTGGGGTAGATAAGGTAATCCCTGTTGATGTTTGGATTCCAGGTTGTCCCCCTCATCCTGCTAGCACTATTTATGGGCTTGCAACTGCAATCGGTATTTTAGATCAAAAACTAAAAAAAGTTGAACATAAAGATGGCTCAAATGAGGCTCCTGTTATAGAAAAGTCTGTTTTTGGTAACACTCTTTTTGAAAGAGAAGTTATGGAGAGAGCTAGGGTCATGATGGGCTATTTGCATGGACGAGAACTCCATAAAGTTTTTACTAAAGCAGTTAGTAGTATAAAAGATATCTACAATCCAGTTAGTTCAAAGAAGAGTCTTTTGGAAGTCATTAAGAAAGAGGAAGACCCAAGGTTTAGGGAGTGTATGATGATACTTCATAATGATGTATATCTAAAACACCTAAAGAGGTTTAAAAATATAGATAAGTGCAACCCAGCCATATGCTTTACTAAAGAAGAGATGGAATTAGCTTATGATTGAAATCTGTAGATTAACCAAAAGAAGAGTTGATCCAGATAAGAAGCTCCCAAGAGATTTGGAGCAGGTTAAACTCTTTTATACCTCTATAGGACACGGGGTGGGAACTGTTGATTTTGTTGAAAAAGTTATGGATATTGAAGATGAGGACTATTTTAATATCATAGAAAATTCAGGAGAATACACACAGTTTAAGCTTGGCAATTTGAGTAAATACTTTGAAATAGAGGTATATAAAGAGCATGTTCAAAAACTAAAACAAGATATGGGTGAATCTGAATTGAAAGATTTACTTTGCTCTTTAAAAGAGGGCTATTTTGTTATAAGGAAGCCAGTATGAGTAGTATAAAAAAAGCTTTATTGGTTGTTGGAAATCCTCTTAGAGGGGATGATGGAGTTGCACCATATCTTGGAAATTTAGTTGAAAGAGAGGGACTTGGCTGGAAGGTATTTTATGGCGAAGATGTACCAGAAAATGAGTTTAACAAAATCAGAGAGTATGCTCCTGATTTGGTAGTAGTAGCTGATGCAACAACTGGCATGAATGTGGGAAGTGTTGAAGTAATGGATTTGAGTGATGACAGAGATTACATGTACTCAACCCACAACATTCCAATGCCAATTTTGATTAGTTATTTAAGAGGATTTTGTGAGGCGGTTCTGTTTTTAGGACTCAATGTAGATATTATCAACACTCTTGAGGTTAAAGAGGGTCTTAGCGAAGTAGCCAAAAAAACTGCTCAAAAAGGTTTGCTGAAACTAAAAGAGATTGAAGAAATATTTGAAGAAAAAAATTAAATAGACAAAAGGAGAGATATATGTTAAATCCAGCAGAAACTGCACAAGCAGTATCAAGTGGTTCAGACCATAAGGCAAGATTGCCTTTTATGAGTGTTATAATACTTGCAATCATGGCAGGTGGTGCTATCGCAATGGGTGATATTTTTTGGGCACATGCAACAGTAGGGATCGAAACACCAGGAGCTGCTAACTTTGTGGGAGGATTAGCCTTTTCAGCCGGTTTGATGATGGTTGTATTTTTTGGAGGACATCTCTTTACTAGTTCTGTTATGTCCGGTGTTACTACATATGAAGGTAAATTGCCTTTTGGTAAAATGATTAGCTATTGGGTTATAGTATGGATATTTAACTTTGTTGGTGCAGTTATGATTGCATATATGTACTATAAGTCTGGTCTTCCTGCAGGAAAGTATGACGGAGCAATCCTAAAGCACTTCATCACTCTAGGAGCTGGTAAAGCATCTTTAGGATTTACTGAAGCATTTATAAGAGGAATTTTTTGTAATGTGTTTGTTTGTATGGCAGTTTGGACAGCAATTGCTGCAAAAGATACAGCAGGTAAGATTTTAGGAATGGCATTTTTAATTGCTGCATTTGTTGGTTCTGGTTATGAGCACTGCGTAGCAAATATGTTTATAATCACAGAGGGTCTTATAGCTAAAGCTCACTACTTAGCGATAGATGGAGCAACACTAGAGCATGTAGCACACTTAGGACATACAACAGTAGCAAAACTGGAAAACTTAAGTATTGCAGGATTCATAAATAATTTGATTCCTGTAACACTAGGAAATATAGTTGGCGGTGTTGGTTTTGTTGCCGTATTAGGGTTTGTTGCACATAAGCCTGATATGGAAGGTGGACATTAATAGTAGAACTATTTAAAAAAAGGGTAGCAGATATAGTGCTACCCTTGAAGTTAGATTTAGAGGTTATTTTCAGAGTAAATTACACAA
>JALSME010000071.1 GCA_026987955.1 Sulfurospirillum sp. | reverse complement strand
TGTCTAAGTAGAAAGTAGATAGAATTCTACTCTACATAAAGACAGTTGAGAGAGTGGTTTAATCTGTTCGCCTGGAACGCGGATGTACTTTATTGTACCGGGGGTTCGAATCCCCCACTGTCTGCCATAGGGGTACACAAAAAAATGAATGCCATAGATGTAAATAATTTAACTTTTTCCTACGATAAAGATACCATTTTAGAAAACATATCTTTACATGTAGAGCCTAAAGAGTTTTTGGCTATCATTGGTCCTAATGGTGGTGGAAAAAGTACTCTTTTAAAACTCATACTTGGTATTGAAAAAAGCAAACCAGATAAAATAAAAATATTTGGTAAAAAGCCGTCTAAAAATCTTACATGTATTGGCTATGTTCCACAAAATACAAATGTAAACACCGATTTTCCAATAAAAGTTATTGAAGTTGTTATGATGGGTCATGTTGGTCATAAAAGACCTTTAATAGGTTATAAAAAAGAAGAAATTGAGTGTGCTAAACACTCATTAAAGCAAGTCAATATGGAAAAGTATGCTAACTATAAAATTGGCTCACTCTCAGGGGGTCAAAGACAAAGAGTAATGATAGCTAGAGCTTTGTGTTCTCATCCAAAAATTTTACTCTTAGATGAGCCTACATCAAATATTGATACTGTTGGTCAAAGAGAGGTTTATAAACTTTTAAAAGACCTGAATAAATCAATTACTATTGTTGTAGTAAGTCATGACCTTTCTGTGATATTAAACTATGCTACTACGGTTTTACATGTAAATAAACAAGCCGCTTTTCATAATATTAAACAGAAAAAAAAGTTTTTTACAAAAGATGAACATTTTTGTGAAGTTGAACTTCTTCAAATGATAGGAGATAAAGATGATTGATGCTCTTAACTATGAATTTATACAAAATGCTCTCATGGCTGGAATTTTAGTAAGTATAGCATCTGGAATTATTGGTTCTCTTATAGTTGTAAATCGTATGGTTTTTTTAGCAGGAGGAATTGCTCATACATCCTATGGAGGGATTGGACTTGCCGTTTACTTTGGAATCCCTATTTTTTTAGGGGCATCTCTATTTGCTGTTTGTGCGGCACTTTTGATAGCCTTTGTAACTATAAAAAACAGAGATAGAACAGATACATTTATCGGTTTAATATGGGCTGTAGGAATGGCTATTGGAATTCTTTTTGTAGATATGACTCCTGGTTATAATGTAGATCTTATGAGTTATCTTTTTGGCTCAATTTTAGCTGTATCCAATGAAGACTTATGGTATATGAGCATATTAGTTATTTTAATTGTTTCATTTGTTACTTTTTGGTACAGAGATATTTTGGCAGTATCATATGATAGTGAATATGCAATTTTAAGAGGTGTAAATGTAAGACTATTTTATACTTTAATTTTAGTTTTTTCTGCTCTTTGTGTTGTTATTGCTATTAAAATTGTAGGTCTGATTTTAGTTATTGCACTTCTTACAATTCCTATTTATATTGCTGAAAAGTTGTCTAATTCACTCTATATTATGATGTTTTTTTCATCTATAATTTCAATAATATTTACACTTTTTGGTCTGTTTATCTCATATAATTACGATATAACAAGTGGAGCATCTATTATACTTGTTTCTGCTGTATCCTTACTGCTTTTTTATGTTATTACTGAACTTATTAAATACCCAAACTTTCGAAAAAATGAGAATAGGTGAGGTGTGTGAGTAAAAACTGTAGAACTAACTATCTTTTCTAAACCTTATTTCACTTTCATAATACTCTAAAATTCTTGTTTGAAGAAGTATAGTCTCTTCATCTGCATTACACGAATAAAAACTTCTTAAGTGATCCATATTTATTTTATTAATATATCTTTTGTGTTTTTTAATCTCTCTATCTATATCAAGAATTAGACGATCAATATCTAGTGCATCATTTTGTATAATTTTATTTACATACTCTTTTGTAGTATGCACTAAGATATCAACACGATACTCATCATCCTTATATATCTCTTTTGCTATTTTTTTTAGAGTTTCATATTCACAAGTATTATCAACCTTGTTTGATGCTATCATAGAAGCAAAAAGTTTAGCTCTAAATTCTAAAGATCTATGATGATATACAAATAACTCTCTAAAAAATGAGAGAAAAAAAGTTTTTATACTTTTGATTGACATATTTAAAACCTAATTGTGAATTTGTTTTGTTAAATTATAGCAGATTTTTAATATAGAACACTATTAGTATAGTTTTTATACACAAAATCCAAACTAATTGTCTGTATAGTATTGATATACTATCTATTTTTTGATATAATACCGCTCGCTCCTCTTTAGACCTGTGCAATGTCTTTAAAGAACAACGCTTCAGGGTGGGAACACAGCAGAGCACTCTTTTGAGTTCATGTGCCGCAGTCATCTGAAGAGGGGTCTTATAATTCTAAACTTCTAACTCATAATATAGTCTTCAATTTCTAGTGCTAATTTATAAAAATCAACACCATCAACTTTTCCCTTCTCTTTTAAAGTCTTTTTAATAAATTCTTTACCTTGAACTAACTCTTTTGATTTTACACCATGTGAAATAGATAAAACAGCCTCTATAAAAGCTGATAATCTATCGCAATTTTTAAGTGCAACTCCATCAATAGCATTAAATTTATTTTCATTATATGTAGAAAGTGTATCAACTACCATAATCTTTTTTTCATTAATTTTATTTAAAAACTCATCTTTTTCATTGTCACCATAAAGTCCTAAAAGATACTTAAAATTACTCACAATATGAGATGGTACATATGGAAGTATCTCTTCCTCAATCATCTTAATTTCATACTCACTTATGATATCATCTAATCCACTTACAGAGTATTTAACAGGGCTTATAATATCTCTAGTTAGTGCCTCAGGCAAATCATGAAACAAAGCACAATAAAAATTATTTTCAATTCGTTTATCACATGCTTTTATATGTGTAGAATAAAAGTAACCAAGTATTGCAACAATTAACATATGACCAAGAACAGATGTCTCAGGGATTCTTGGAGTTTGAGCCCATCTTTTTTGAAAGCGGAGACGGCCACTTAAGTCAATAACTTTTGCAAGCTTTTTATTTAAAGCTATTTTTCTAACACCAATAAGCTCATAATAGTCCTCAATTTCCTCTTCAACTGCCTCTTTAACTTTATCTATTCCACTTAAAAAATTGCTCGTTTGATAAACAATTGAAAACTCCCATCTTGTTGAAAGATATGAGGCAGCTTTCAATATAAATCGCTCTTTTTTATACATATTTGGATTATTTAAATAATCTTCAAATCTTTTATAAAAATCTCCATTTTCGATATCTGTTAAATGGTCTTGCAATTTTGTTAAAACCCATTTATTGATTTCTTTCTCTTTTTTTTGAAGAGCTTGTCTAAAAACATCCGGTCTAATATCTGTAACAATCCCTCGTCTAAGAAACTCAAAAATTCCAGCTTCAATTAGATGAACATGATTTACATCCTCTTCCATATTTGCTAAAAAAAATGCAATTATAAACTTATGTGCTTGCTTATCTAATTCAACTAATTCAACCATTCTAGGATAATCATTCCATCTTTGGATTGATGCTGCGGTAAAAAAATGTTCAATAAGTCCTGCACTTAACATAATTTATGCCTTTCTAATCTGTTTTGAATCTAACTCTATTACAGTATGAACATTACCTCTTGGATTAAAATCTGCTACAACTTTTAGCCATTTTGGTTTTAATTTGGAATCTAATACATCATATATTTCATTAGCACTATCTTCATGAGAAATATTTTGATTCATGAAACTATTAATATACAGTTTAATAGCCTTTAACTCTACTACAAACTCATTTGGAATATAATCAATATAAATGGTCGCAAAATCAGGATAACCACTTCTAGGGCAAAGGCAGCAGAACTCTGGAAGTGTTAATTTTATAACATAATTTTTTTTATGTTTATTTGGCCAAATTTCTAAATCTTTTTCGACATTAAACTTTTTTATCTCTTTTTCACCATATTTCATTTTATAACTAACCTTACGCACCATCTATATTTTTAGATAAAAGCAGAAGATGTCAAATGTGAGGCAAGTTTACGAAAGCCTAGCCATAGCTAAGGTGAGTAAACTTAACGAAGCAGTTGATATCTTATGCTTTTACCCAAAGGGTGGCTTATCTTTACCTTTATTGCTTCGTTAAAGTCTTTCATCTTAGCTAAGGCTAGGATTTCAGGACTTTGCCTCGCACTAAAAGCAAAGATAAACCATCTAAAAGTATAGATGATGTGTAAGGTCAGTTATAAATCCTTTAAATTTTTTGGTTTTGAAATTATAAAACCTTGAATGTAATCAAATCCAAAGTTTTTAACTTGTTTATATATTTTTTCTTTATCTATAAACTTTATAACTGCTTTTATATGTAAAGAATGAAGAAGTTCAATATATGACTTTACCATTTTTTTATACTTTTCATCTTCTATATTTTTTGTAAATTCTATATCAAATTTTACAATATCTATTGGCAATTTTTTAATATATTCAAGAGAACAGTTATTGCCTCCAAAATTATCTATTGCTATTTTAAAACCATATTTTTTATACTGATTAAGTATCTCTTTAAATCTATTTATCTCTTTATATGCCCTATTTTCAGAAAAAACAAGAACAAAATTTTCTGGTTTTAAAGAACTTTTATAGAATATTTCTGTTATAAATTGTCTAAATTCAGTATTTCTTAAACTTACTGGAGAGAGTTTAAGAGATACTAATTTGTCTTTAAAATCTATACTTTCTAACTCTTTTAATAGAATTGATATCACTTTTTTATCAAACTGCATCTCTCTACCTAAGTGATTTACAACTTTTTGTATTTGACCACGCGAAAGTACTCCCTCTTCTTTAGAATATATTTTAGTTAATACCTCAAATATATTCTCTTTTTTATCTATATTTTGTAGAAGTTGATACTTAAAAATAAATTTTTCATGCTCTATCGCATTATAAACTATATCTTCAAATTCATTTGGTTTAATATCAGATTTTTCTTCATCTAAGTCAATTAAAGAAAATAATTTTTTAATAATATTATTTATATTTTTATCATAATTTGAGCTAATCAATGAAAAATCAATTTTTACCTCTATATCATTAATTCCAACATTTTTTAACTCTTTTTCAAATATTGTAATAAGGTGTTTTAACTCCTTTTTTCTCCCTTTTAAAACAACTAAAAAGTGACCTCCACTATATCTTCCAATTGCAATATCTTTAAAATTATAGTTTTTAAAAAATATATCTAGTTTTTCACAAAAAATTTTGAGTATTTCATCAGCATTAGAAACTCCATATCTCTCATTAATATCTACTATATTGTCTATTATAATCAAAATAATAGTTGATTCATGATTTTTATTTTGAGTTTTTTTTATTACTTCGAGTATCTCTTTTCTAGCAAATGTTTTTGTAATTGGGTCAATAAGAGTTGATTTAAACCCTCTATATATAAGGTAAAAAATATAATAAATATATATTGGAACCAAAACAGTAAAAAGAATAAAACTCTCTATATCATTTGATGAAATTTTAAATATATAGAAAAAAATAAGAGCCAAAACTAAAAATGGAAAACCAATTTTTAATGATATTTTAAATCGATTTTCTCTCTCTTTTGACTCTGAATATAGCATATTATACGTCTAAATGCTTAACATCTTTTGCATGCGCTTGGATATAGTTTCTTCTTGGTTCTACTTCATCTCCCATAAAAAGTGTAAAAGTATCACTTGCTTCTTCAAAATCATCTATTTTAACTTGTAAAAGTCTTCTGTTTTCAGGATTCATAGTAGTTTCCCAAAGTTGTTCTGGATTCATTTCACCAAGACCTTTATATCTCTGTATATAGGCACCTTTTTTAGCACTTTTTTCTATCTCTATAAGAGTTTCAATAGGATCTTTTCCATTTAAAAAGCTTAAATCTCTCTCTCTTATCTTGCCTATTATAAATATAGCCTCTTCATATAAAGGATTCGTAAAAAAGTTATCATCAAGTTTTAGCTCTTCTAGTCCATCTGAAGTTTGAATATAAAGGTGGACTAAATCATCTGTTATATTATAATTTAGTAGGTTATAGCCAATATCTTCTATAAATATTTTTAATTTTTCAAAAAGATCTTTAGAACTCAAACTTACTAAATCTGGATTTTCTATAAGGTGACGAATAATCGCAATAACCGAAAATCTTTTTTCCAACTCTTTTAAAATATTTTTATAAGCCGATACTATTTTGAAAAAATCTAATAAATCAGCATTACCAATTCCCTTAAATTCAAAAGTACTTATCCCATTTTCAATTAGATAGCTTCCAAGTTCTGCGTCATCTTTAAGATATATCTCTTTTTTGCCTTTTTTATATCTATAAAGTGGTGGTTGAGCAAGATAAACATAACCATTATCTACAACTGGTCTTAAAAATCTAAACAAAAATGTTAGAAGAAGAGTTTGAATATGACTACCATCTACATCGGCATCCGTCATAACAATAAGCTTATGATATCTTAGTTTTTCTTCGTTAAACTCTTCACCAATTCCACATCCAAGAGCTGTAATCATATTTTTAATCTCTTCAGATTTTAGTATCTTATCAATTCGAGATTTTTCAACATTTAAGATTTTACCTTTTAGTGGTAAAATTGCTTGAAAAACTCTATCGCGACCCTGTTTAGCTGAACCGCCTGCAGAGTCTCCCTCCACTAAGTAAAGCTCACTAATAGTTGCATCTTTACTTTGACAATCTGCAAGTTTTCCAGGAAGAGTTCCAACACTCATACTATCTTTTCTACGAGTTAAATCTCTTGCCTTTTTTGCAGCTTCCCTACCTCTTGCAGCTCCAAGAGCTTTATTCATAATTATCTTAGCTTCTATTGGATTTTCTTCAAAATACTTTACAAGTTTTTCAAATGTAAGTCTTTGTACTATTGGTTTTACATAACTAGACCCAAGTTTACCCTTAGTTTGACCTTCAAATTGCGGCTCAGGTACTTTTACACTTACTACAGTTATAAGTCCTTCTCTAACATCATCTCCAGTTACTTTTATATCTTTTTCTCTTGCATTTGCATTATTATTAACATAGTTTACAATAGCTCTTGTAAGACCTGCACGAAAACCTGCTTCATGAGTTCCTCCATCAATAGTTCGAATATTGTTTACAAAAGATAATAGATTTTCAGTGTAACCTGAGTTATACATAAGAGCAATATCAACTTCAACATCATCTACATTATCTGTAAAATGTACAGGAGTAGAAATTTGTTCTCTTTTATTCATATCAGTTACAAACTGTTTTAGTCCACCTTCAAAATGATATGTTTCAGCTTTACCTGTCCTATTATCTTTAAATTCTATTGTTATTTTTGGATTTAGATATGCAATTTCTCTAAATCTTTTTGCAAGTGTATCAAATTCAAATTCAGTTACTTCAAATATAGTTGAATCTGGCCAAAACTCAATACTTGTTCCACTTCTGTTTGTACTTTTTACCACTTCAAGTGGAGTTACAGGAATACCTTTTGAAAACTCTTGACGATGTTCACTTCCATCTCTTTTAATAGTAGCTACAAGTTTTGAAGAGAGTGCATTTACGACAGAAACACCAACACCATGCAATCCACCACTTACTTTGTAAGTATCTTTATCAAATTTTCCACCAGCATGAAGAATTGTCAAAACAACAGTTGCTGCTGACATTTTTTCACCTTCATGATAAGAAACAGGAATTCCTCTACCATTATCAGTTATAATAGCAGAACCCTCATTTGTAAGTTCAACTGTAATTTTGTCACAATAACCTGCCATAGCTTCATCAATAGAGTTATCTACTACTTCATAAATTAGATGATGAAGACCATTTATATTGGTATCACCAATATACATTCCAGGTCTTTTTCTAACAGCTTCTAGTCCTTTTAGAACCTTTATATTACTTGCACCGTATTCGCTCATTAAAATGTCTCCTGTATTTATATCATTATTGGCATGACAATTGTCATGAAGTTTTCACTTTCTAGTGAAAAAGGTAAGCCTGTATCATTAAAGCCAAGCGTAAAATTGTTTTCTTCTATATTTGAGAGAAAATCTAAAATATATCTAGAATTTACTGCTAAAAATATTTCATTATCCAATCCTGTTTTAAATTCTATTTCTGTTTTTGCTTCTATATTATCATCATTTAAACTTTCAAAAAGTATGGTTTCTGGTTTAAAAGTTATCTTCATTTCAATAGAAACTATTGAAATCTGTTTAATTGCATCTATCATTTTAGCTCTATCTAAAAGAAGCCTATAATTTTTCTCTTTTGGTATTATTCTTTCATAATCAGGAAATTTTCCATTTATTAATTTAGTAAAAAATTGAAAATTATTTGATTTAGCAATTAATGTATTTTGATCATAAAACATTTCAATATCATCAAAGAAAAGTTTTTGAATTTCACTTATTGCTTTTTTAGGAATAATTAGTGAAAAATTATCTTCTATTTGATTTTCAAGTCTAACAACAGCAAGTCTTCTAGTATCAGTTGCAACTAAATTTAAAAAACCTTCTTGTATATCTATAAGTGCTCCATTTAATTCAAATTTTGGATTACCACTATCAATTGCAGAAGATATTTTTTTAATTGACCTAACAAGAAGAGTGCTATTTAATTCAAATTTTGGTTTTTCTTCTATTTTAGGAAATTCTGGAAATTCGTTAGGATTAAACATAGGTAATTTAAATTTTGAACTATTTTGTTTGATATATAAATAGTCATTTATTGTCTCAAGTATTATTTCACTATCTTTTAAAGCTTTAACAATATCAAGAAGTTTTTTACCATTTGCAGTTGCAATACCTTCATCTGTAATTTTTACATTTTTAGTATTGTATTCTAAACCTATTTCAAAATCAGTAGCTTTTATAATAAAAGTATTATTAGAAGCAGATATATGTAAGTGAGATGTAATTTGACTTAAATCTTTTTTTTCAAGATAAGGTTGAGTATTTAAAAGTATTGTTTCTAATACACTTTTATTGATTGAAATTTTCATTTTTTTCCTTTATATATTTAATAAATATAGTAAGAGTAGTAGTTTATGTTGAATTTGTGAATAGTTCTATTAAACTTCTATATAGAGGCTTAAATTGAGTGAAAAACATTTTGTATTTATTCACATTTATTCACATATTTGTTATAAACTTTTACTCATCCTTTGTTAAAACTCTATTTTTAAGTTCGTCTACTTTTAATTTAAATGTTTCATTTGTTTCTATTAGTTCGTTTATTTTTTTCATATTATGTGAAACAGCAGTATGATCTTTCATACCAAAAAATGATGCAAGTGCAGGCATTGAATTTGGTGTTAATGTTCTTGCAAGGTATATACCAATTCTTCTTGCTTCTACTATATTCTTATTTCTTTTTTTAGATTTTATTTCACTTGGTTTTATATTTAAATCTTTTGATATTACAGCTATAATATCTTCAAGAGTTATATTTTCTCTTTTCTCTTTTATCTGTTCTTTCATAACATTTTTGGCAAATTCAAAAGTTATTTCTTGACGCATTAAAGATGCATATGCATTTAGATTAATGATAGCACCTTCTATTTCTCTTATGTTATCTCCCATATTTGTAGCAATATAATTAATAATATCACTATTTAAATCAATTCCATCAAGTTCACATTTTTTTCTTATAATTGCAATTTTAGTTTCAAGTTCAGGTAAACCAATATCAGAAATTGATCCCCATTCAAAACGACTTTGAAGTCTTCCTTCAAGTCCATTGATATTTTTAGGTGGTTTATCGCTTGTTAAAACTATCTGCTTCCCAGCAGAATGAAGCTCATTGAAAGTATGAAAAAATTCTTCTTGTGTCTGAATTTTATTTGATAAAAATTGAGCGTCATCTATAAGAAGTATATCACAACTTCTATATTTTTCTCTAAATCTTTCCATAGATTGGTTTCTAAGGTTATATGTAAAATCATTCATAAACTGCTCTATTGTTGCATATATAACAATTTTACCATTTGCTTGAGAATAATTTCCAATAGCATGTATGAGATGAGTTTTACCAAGCCCTGTTGGTCCATATATAAAAACAGGGTTATATGTGAGACCAGGTTTTTCTGCTACTGCTTTTGCAACAGTGTAGGCAAATTGGTTAGAACTTCCTACAACAAAACTATCAAATGTATAAGATGGGTTTAAAATAGTATTTTTAGGACTTTTACTCAGTTCAATATCTATAGGTACTGATTTTTTTGAAGTTTTGCTTATTTGATTTTTAAGCATTATATTTATTTTTGGTTTTTTGCCAGTTTTTACTTCGAAAAGGTGAGCTATTTTTTTACTATACTTAGTTTTTACCCAGTTTGCTATAAGTATATTAGGAGCAATAAAAACTGTATAATCAGACCTAGATGCTTTTTCATGATATTTTAGTTGTTTAATATATCTATTGTATTCAATTTCAGAAATTTCTGATTTTAAAAGCTCTAAAACATTGTCTGCTAGCACCTGTACTCCTTAAGGTTAATCACATAGTGAATAAAATGTGAATAACTTCTTTATTTTAACCAAATTAGGCTAAAATTTATGTTAAACTACCACCAAAAGTAGTTTTTCACCATGTGAATAAATATGTGAACAAGGAATTTGAAGTGACAGTTTTAGGAATTGATCCAGGAACTAGAAATTGTGGTTATGCAATTATTAAAAAAGAGACAAAAGGTCCTATTTTAGTTGAAGCTGGATTAATTAAAATAAAAGAGAAAATACTGCAACACCAGATAGTTGAGCTATGTGAAGGGTTAGATATAATCTTTAAAAACCATAAAATAGATGAAGTTTCTATTGAAGATATTTTTTATGCTTTTAACCCAAAAACTGTGCTAAAATTAGCACAGTTTAGAGGTGCACTTAGTCTTAAAGTTTTACAGGTTTTTGGAAACTTTCACGAGTATACCCCACTTCAAGTGAAAAAAGCAGTTACAGGTAACGGAAAAGCAACAAAAGAGCAAGTTTCGTTCATGGTAAAAAGAATTTTGGGTATCAAAAAAGAGATAAAACCTTTAGACATAACAGATGCTATTGCTATAGCTCTTACTCATGCTCAAAGGCTTAGAGTTTAACTTTCGTAACTCTTTATACTAAAAAGGTATCTATGTTCTTCAGGAAGCTCATTGTAAAGTTTTTTTGCAAGTTCTTGAATCTCCCACAAAGCTGATTTATCACTTCTAAGGGTTATAAAGTTTTGAAGGCTTCTTGCATTTATAGTATATGTTAATTCTGTCATATAGCTCTCAGGTAGGCAGTATTTAGCTTTGTCATTGCTAACTCCTTGAGCTAATACTATTCTAAGATTTTCTAAAGCTTTTATACTCATCTCATCTACTAACTCAACTCCTGTCATAACCAAATATTTATTTGCTCTTTTTATATCTTTATAGTCAAATGGTTCTTCTTTTTTAAGTTCTTTAAGAGTATAACGGGTAGATTTTACACTTAAACTAGCCATACGGTGACGAGCTAACTCTTGAAGCAAGGCTCTACTAATTCCTTTTATATAAAAAGTATATACTAAGTGCTCAAGCGTTGAAGCGTGTTTAAACTTATTTCCAACACGGTCGATGAGTTCTTTGTCTTTTTCCCCACCACCATCACTTTTGTCAAAACTTTGCCAACAGGTTCTTATGGCACTTGCACATACTTCTAAGGATGTGTGTTGTAATAGCGTAATAGTCATGGTAAATTAGCCTCATTTTTTTGAGGCTAATTATATCTAAATTATTGTTTTAATTGAAGAAGAGTATTTAACATCTGATCAGATGTTGTAATTGTCTTTGAGTTTGCTTGGTATCCTCTTTGGATAACAATAAGCTGAGTAAGGCTTCTTGAGAGGTCGACATTACTCATTTCAAGTGAACTAGCTTGAATAAAACCACGACCACCAACTGCAGCTTGACCAATGATAGGATCACCAGAGTTTGAAGTTTGAATAAAGCTATTTCCACCATCACTTTCTAGTCCATTATTATTTGTAAATTTTGCCATAGATGTTTGTGCTAATCCAAAGCTTCTTCCATTTGTAAAACTACCTATTAGTGTCCCTGTCTCATCAACTCTAATACCAGCTAAATCACCACCAGGAAAACCATCTTGACTTATTCCAGAAGTATTTGATTGAGAATCAAAACTAGTCATTCCATCAAATTTTCCAAGACTACCAAATCTAAGCTCTATATTTTGATTTGGAGTTGAGCCATTATTGGCTGTATATGTTAGATTTGTTGGGTTATAAGTAGCTAAAGAGCCATCTGAATTAAAACTTATACTTCCTGTAACTATATTTTCAGGGTAACTGCCAAGGTTAATATCACCAGGTTCAGGAACACTAATAAGCATACTCCATTCTGTACCACCATCTGTTGTATATCCTGTTTTAGTAAATTCAAATCTTACTGTGTGTTTTGTTCCTAAAGAGTCATAAACATCTATACTAGAAGCATGACTAGCAGCATATAAATTTTGAGTAGTTCTTATACCAGTTCCTGAGTTTAAAGTACCTTGTAAAGCTGCCATAGATGTAGTAAATCTTGAGTTTTGACTAACATTATTTGTAGCATCACTTAAACCTGTTATTGATATATACATATTATAATCATTTGCAGCTAAATAGTTTGTACCAACTACTAAATTTATAGTATTGTTAAAGGTTACATTAGTACCAGCTCCTACTAAATCACCTGAAGGCATAGTCCAATCTTCAACAAGTGTAAAACCAGTACCTAAAGTTGCACCATCAGCTACAGTTATATCAGCTCCAGTTCCATTTGCTGCAGCAGGAATGGTAATGGTTTGCCCGGTATTATTTGTCCAATCGCCAGCTGCAAATACTTGACCAACTTTAAAAGAGACATTTTCACTTAGTGTTGTTCCATTTGTAATTTGTTGAGTAACGCCAGTTCCATCTGTAAAATCTCCATCATCACTGTTAAATGCATCTCCTGCAGGATTTGTAATTTGAAATTGTCCTTGATCGTTTACTATTATTTCTACGCCATCATTTTTATCTGCAGCACCATTATGAGAATAGTCAACATATTTTCTCGCATCAGTTTGCATTGCATTTCTTAAGTCTTCAGTGGTTGTAAATTTTCTTCCTACAGCATCATTATATGAGTGCGTTGTATTAAGAGGTGTAGTACTATATTCATATTTATATGCGGTAATAACATTTGTTGATGTAATTCCAGTTTGATCTCCTGCTCCAACAGCAAGCTTAATATTTTTTGTTTTTTCTTCAGTGCCATCTTTATTGGTATTTGTAAGATAAATTTGGTTACCGCTAGTAACTTGGGCAGTAACTCCAGTTAATGCTGTTTTCGCATTTATTAAAGATGCTGTATAGGTTGCTAATTCATCATTATTAGTAGATGTAAAACTATCTTGTATAACTTCGCCATTAATTGTTAAATCTATATCTGTAGTGCCACTTACATCAGTTGTTACTGTAAAATTAGATGTTCTAGCCTCAGCATAACTCATCCACATACCTTGGTTATTTTGTAAACTAAATGCTTCACCATTAGCATTAAAGAGTGCTCCAAAATCCATACCTCTTTCATAGAGCTCTTTACTAGTATTAAAAGCGTCTTGTCCTACATCATTTTCATTATGAGTTTCTAATGCACTTTGTATTCCATCGCCATTTTTATCTACCCATCCATGGTTACTATCTAATGTATATATTGGAGATTTATTAACTATTGTATCTCCTGAGTTTAGATTTGCTTTTAAAGTTATATATCCTGTATCGTTTGCAGGAGTAGTGAGTCCTGGTGGAATAGTTATATTTTGAATAGGAGTAGTGGCATCTATTTCTCCTGTCGTATCATCTCTCATCCAGCCTTGTACTATATATCCATTGCTGTCTGTAAAATTTCCTTTAGCATCAAAAATAAAATCACCATTTCTTGTATATTTATAAGTTTTTCCTCCATCAGGAGAGACAACAAAAAATCCATCACCTTGAATTGCAAGGTCGGTATTTTTATCTGTTGTTTGAACTGAGCCTTGTTTAAAAATTTTGGTAACAGAGCTTACTTGTGTGCCAAGTCCTATTTGCATTGAGTTCTTACCACCAAGCTCTCCTTGAGGGGCAGTTGCTATTTTTGCTGTTTGACTTAACATGTCAGAAAAGTTTACCCTTGAGTACTTAAAACCAACTGTGTTTACATTGGCAATGTTATTACCTTCTACATCCATCGCTATTTGGTGTGCTTGTAGTCCGGAAACGCCGGCCCATA
>JALSME010000070.1 GCA_026987955.1 Sulfurospirillum sp. | reverse complement strand
AATATATGATACAAAAGCAATCTACCCGTGAAAAGATTTTAGATGTTACATTTATGCTGGTTTACACAAATGGATACAACGGAACTAGTATTTCTATGATATTAAAAGAGTGTAAAATACCAAAAGGCTCACTATATCACCATTTTAAATCTAAAAAAGATGTGGTTTTAGCTGTTATAAAAGAGCGACTTTTCCCTAGAATGGATGACTTTTATGATTTTTCAAATCCTAAAAATAAGCATCCTGTTGATGTTCTAATAGATAGTATAAAAAATATTACACAAAAAGAGCTACTTATAAAATATGGATGTCCTCTAAATAGACTCAACCAAGAGATGAGCCCTATAGATAAAAAATTTGAAAATGCCATAATTCCAATCTATAACCACATAAAAGAAAAAATAATTTCTCTTTTGAAAGATACTGATTTTAAAACAAACATAAACCTTGAAAATCTTTCCGAATATGTAATAACTAGTATATGGGGTGCTCTTTCTTTAAGCCCTACTCAATCTTCTAAAGAGAGATACTTAAGTACTGTTTCTTTCCTAATTTCATATTTAAAATCTATTAAAAAATAAAAACAGACCGTTAAGTCTAGTCAAAGAAGTATTTAGCTATACTTTCGAAACAGACCAATAGGTCTAATAAATTTTGGGGTATGAAATGTTTATTATTAAACCAGTCAAAGTAGATGAAGCAACGGGGGAATTAAAACTTCTTTATAAAAAAATTCAAAAAACTTTAGGTTTTGTTCCGCCACATTTTGAGTTATTTGCGACGATAGATATGCAGTCATTAAAAGAGTTTATAGAGTATAATCTCTATTTTTCTAAACATCCGAAAATTAATGCAAAGATATTGCCATTTTTAAGACTATGTATTGCACAAAAAGAGTGTCGTAAATACTGTATAGGTTTTAATACCAAAATGTTAATTTTAAATGGAGTAAACAAAGAAATATTAAATGATATAGGTTCTAATATTAAAGAGTTACCATTTAAGATGGAGCAAAAAATACTATTATCAAAAGTAATATATGCTATATATAATGCAGACAAATTTTGCAGTGATGATTTACAAGAACTTTACAGTGCTAATTTTACAGATAAAGATTTTTATGAACTGCTTAGTTATGCTACAAATTTTATGGCAAAAAGTAAAATGATAGAAATATATATGAGATAATGCTAAAATAGCATAGATAACCCACTTTTAAAGTTTACAGATGAAGAGTATTCAAAGTAGTATGAATTTACCTTTACTAAACTGCACAACAAAATATATAGGATGAAAATGAACTTTTTCACTGAAGAGCATATCAAAGCAAGAGAAACTTACACTACCACAAATCAAGCAAATCATTGGCTTAATACAATTGATACAACATGTTTAAATAAAGAACTATCTTTATATTTGCAAGAAAATCCAATTGAGTTTATAGAGAGAATGCCCTATTTTTTCTTTTCAACATCTAGTTCCAATGGGAATACAAATGTAAATTTTAAAGGTGCCAAAGGCAGTAAGTTAATCAAAGTTTTAAATAACAAAAAACTTATATTTCCAGACTATAATGGCAATGGCATATTGCATTCTGTTGGAGATATTAACTCAAATCCAAATGTTGGAATGCTTATCATCGATTTCAACAAAAATATAAGATTAAAAGTAAGTGGGAAAGCATATATAATAGATGATAAAGAGCAAATAGCTCAATATTTTGATTATTTTGAAACATACGATATAGCTAGGCTGATTGAAGTGGATATTGATTATGTAATACCAAATTGTTCAAACAATATAAATGTAGTTAAAAGACATCTGCTTGGATAAAGTCTTAAGATTACTAAAAATACCCATCGGCACATTACTATTAAATCTACACTTTTTTAATATAATTCCACAAAAGAGAGATAGTGCCATTATTTTAGCCTATGCTGATGGTTTTTTAAATTAAAATAACAAACTATTTTGTGTTATCTATCTCTCTTATTTCTAAAGTTAAGCAATTGTAATTAATTTGTCACCAAACTATCTTATAGTTTCATCATGGAAACTTATAGGACAATATTCATATCAGATATTCACTTAGGCACAAAGTTTGCTAAAGCTAATGCTTTTTTGGATTTTTTAAAGCATAACAAATCAGACTCTCTCTATCTTGTGGGAGATATCATAGATGGCTGGGCAATTAAAAGAAAGATAAAATGGGCACAATCACACTCTGATGTCATACAAAAACTTCTAAGAAGTGCAAGAAAAGGCACAAAAGTACACTACATCATAGGCAACCATGATGAATTTCTTCGCTCATTTTTACCTCTAGTATTGGGTGATAGTATAGTTATAGAAAATGATGCTACATATATAGATTTAAAAAATAGAAAATTTCATGTAACACATGGTGATTTTTTTGATGCAATTACTATGACAAAAAAATGGCTGGCCATTTTGGGTGACTACGGATATGATTTGCTACTGCACCTAAATGGTCCCATAAGAAGAGTAAGAAAACTTTTTGGTATAAAAAAAGAGTGGTCACTATCGAAATATGCAAAAGACAATATCAAAAGCTCGATTAGTTTTATAACTGATTTTGAAACTATCCTAGCAAACTATGCAAAGCAGAAAAAGTTTGATGGTGTCATATGTGGACATATCCATAAAGCTGAAATAAAAGATATAAATAATATCATGTACTTAAACTGTGGTGATTGGGTTGAGAGTTGTACTGCTCTTGTGGAGACACTTGATGGCGAGTGGAAAATTATACAATGGAGAGAAGATGAAGATTAGTGTAGCACTCTCAGGAGGGGCAGCAAGAGGAGCGTTTCATCTTGGAGTTTTAGAAGCTCTTGATGAAAAAGGTTTTCAAATAGAAGCCATATCAGGAAGCAGTATAGGCTCCATAGTTGGTGCGAGCTATGCTTGTGGTATATCTCCAAGGGAGCAGCTAGACTTTTTTTGTTCAAAAGCATTTAAAAAAATCATAAAATTTAACTACTTTGACCACTCACTTTTAAAGATAGATGCAAAAAATAGCATTCTTAAAGAGATAATGCCAGCAAAAAATTTAGAAGATATAAAAATTAAAACATACATCACTACCATTGACCTCATAAGTGGCAAGATCGTAAGATTTGAAAAGGGAGACTCTATTACTCTTTGTTTGGCATCATCTGCGCTTATTCCACTCTTTAAACCTATAAAATATAAAGATTATAGGTTAGCTGATGGAGGAATCATGGACAACCTTCCAATAGAGCCTCTAAAAAAGCATAATCTTCCTATATTTGGTGTAGATCTTCATCCTGATGAAAGCAGCTTTAAAAACACTATGAGTGGAATTTTAAAAAGGATGATAGTTTTAGCATGGAGAGCTAGTGTTCAAAAAAACATAGATGAATGCGACCTTTACATAACAAACCAAAAACTCTCCAACTATAGTCTATTTAAGTTTAAACATCTAAAAGATATGTTTAACCTTGGATATGAAACAGCAATGCAAATCACATCAAAGGATTGAAATGTCACAAAAAGTATATGTAGTTGATACAAATATCATCTTAAACAGTCTAAATAACCTTTATAAACTATCCCAAGATGGTACAAATGTACTTGTTATACCAGAAACTGTTCTACTAGAACTAGAAGACAAAAAGAAAGAGATGGGAGAGATAGGATACCAAGCAAGAGAGTTCGCAAGGCTTCTTGCAAGAGCAAAAACCAAAGAGGCTAGCCATAAAGATGGATTTAAAATTGCTAAACTTTTTATAGACACTCTTGTAATTCATATCATCTCAATAGATAACTACGAGTGTGATATAGACCAAACGCATCTAAGTGAAAGCAATGATAAAAGGATTATAGAAGTAGCAATAGTTGCACAAAAGTACTATAAGGGGTTAAAAACATCTTTTATATCTCTTGATGTCTATGCAAGAACATTTGCTTTTTTAAAAAATGTTGCAACTGAAACACTAAGAGATGACAAAGATGAGGTACCAGAGTTTGGCGTTATAAAAAACATCCATCTCGATAAAGATATATCCGCTAAAGAGCTTAGAAATGAAGACATAACAAAATTTGATACCTCATATAAAATCGGAGATTTTGCTTATAAATTTCTTGAGGAGTGCGGAAAAGCATCATATGGGATTATTTTTAATAACAAGATTGACTTGCTAAAAGAGACGGAATTTAAAGGTATAAAAATAAAACCTGTCAATATTGAACAAAAACTATACATGAAGGCAATCTTGGCAGATTGCTATGATATAACCATAGTTGATGCAAAAGCGGGAAGTGGGAAGACTCTCCTTGCATTTGCATGTGCTATGAGGCTTGTAGAAAAGAAAAATTACGATAAAATCATATATGTGAGAAACTCCATCGAAAGTCTTGACAAGGGGGCAGATGTAGGGTATCTTGCAGGAAATGATGAAAAATTTAGAATCTATAATATGGCACTAAATGATACGCTTGAACACATAGCAAAAAAGATGTTAAAAAAGACAGAGAGTAGTGATAATGTCAATGCAGTAGAAAACAAGATTATTGAGCTAATCTCTAAATATCGCATAGAGAAACTGTGGCCTGGAGAGGCAAGAGGTAGAACTCTTAGCAACTCTATTGTTATACTAGATGAGTGGCAAAATAGCTCATCTAAAACTACTCAACTTATACTCTCAAGACTTGATGATAGCTGTAAAGCTATCATCATAGGTTCAAACCGCCAAATAGATAACTTCTATCTCAATAAATTTAACAACGGACTAACCGCACTTCTTAAAGAGACTAAAAATACTCATAAAGAACTAAGCCTATTTGCAATAGAGTTGAAAAAAGCAGTTAGAGGTAAATATGCTGAATTTTCTGAGAAAATTTTTGAATAATTAATCCCTTAATAATCCCCAAATCAGCTTTTTTTGGGGATTGTAATCTTCAACACACCATTTTCAAACTTACTCTTAAAATCATCTCCTTTTGCATCTTGAGGGAGTGTTATACTTCTTGAAAATGAGCCTTCATATATCTCTTTTTGTATAAAATTTGATTTGCTTTTATCAGTCTGTTTTTGAGTTTTTGCCTCAACACTTAACACACCGTTGTCTACTTTAATCTTTATATTTTGTTCACTACTTCCTGGCAGATTTATACTTATCTCATATCTATCTTTAAACTCTTGCAAATTTACAGATGGAGATATACTCATATCTTTAAAAAAATTCTCAAACTCTGGCATCATAGCAAAATTTGAATTCATATTATTAAAAATCCTATCCATCTCTTTTTGCATTTTTTGCATCTCTTCAAATGGATTAGCACCTGCAAACGGTTTGATTTGGGTATTTGTATGAGCTATTTGCTTTACTGTTTTTTGGTCAGTTAAATTTTTGTTTATATTGTACAGTGAATAGCCTTGAAAACCAACTACAAGTACGAGTATAGCGACAATAGCCAATAAAATTTTCTCATTTTTCATCATATACCTCCTACTTTGTGAGTGAAGTTTTAACTTCACTCACATAATTATTTTATACTAATTAATTTAGCTTTTTTAGACTCTTCTTTTTCTACCTCAATATAGAGTCTTCCATCTTCTAGTTTTGCGCTTACACTATCTTTGTTGATTCCCTCCGGTAGAGCAAAAACTCTCGAAATCTGACCAAAGTGGCTTGTCAAAAGATAATAATCACCCTCTTTAACCTCTTTTTTCATATGTCTTACTGCACTAACACGAAGATAATTATCCTCAATTTTTAGCTCTATATCCTCTTTTTTAACACCTGGCAAGTCAACTTCTATCTTGTATGTATCACTATTTTTCTTTCCAAAATTTGCAAATGGCAAGTGACTTGCAACATTAGTAAAAATCTCTTTTGTTTTTTCTAAACCAGTTTCTATTGTTTTTTCTAATTTTGAGCCAATGTTATTTGTACTTTTTACAATATCCATAATATGCCTCCTATTATTTGATTTCAATTTTCTTTGGTTGGTCTGTGATTACTTCATGCTTTGGAATTTTAACCTCAAGAACACCATCAGTACAATTTGCTTCTATCTTGTCAAGATTAACATTTTTTGGTAGAGTAAAGCTTCTGACAAACTTACCATACTTACTCTCAATCTTATAGTATGCCTCCTCTTTTGTCTCTTCTTTAACTTTTCTCTCACCACTTATAGTTAAAATATTGTCTTTTACATCTATCTCAATATCCTCTTTTTTAATGCCAGGTAGATCTATCTCAACAAAGTAAGCATCTTTTGCCTCTCTTGAGTTTACATCTGGTACAAAAGAAGATATACCTGCTTCAACATCTTGCTCTTCAAGTGAATTCATAACAGAGTTAATATAGTCAAATCCTTTCCTTAACTCTCTCATCTCTCTAATTGGTTCAAATCTAGTAAGTAACATGATAAAACTCCTTTAATATAAATTTCTTTAGTCTTTTTGACTAAACTTTAAGAGAATTTTATCAGATGCAGAAAAAAAGTTTTGCTACTTTAGTAGCATTACTCTAAAAATTTCAATTTTTTTATAAGTTTTTGTATATCTTTTATAATAATCTGTTTTCTTTTAACTTCTATAGCTCCATCACTTTTAAGCTCATTAATATGCCTATCAACAACATGGCGAACTGTACCTATAAGATTAGCTATCTCTGTTCTTGAAAGATTATGAAGTAGAGACTTTACACCTTTTGGAGCTACATTTTTAAGAATAAGCTTCATAAGTCTCTCGGATGTACTATATAGTGACAAATCTGTTGCTAGCTCTTCCACTCGTCTCATCTGATTTGCAATATATGGAAAAAATATTCTATTGAATGCTGGATTTGAATATAGCCACTCTCTAACCTTAACTATCGGCAGACAAAGAGCCTCCCCATCTTCAAGTATATCTGCTACAACATCATGATGTTCTCCATCAAGAAGGGTTATAGTATCGTACATATCTCCCAATGAGAGCAAAAATATAGTCTGCTCTTTCGCATTTTCAAGATTTATCTGATATATTTTTACTTTCCCACTTAAAAATACATAAAAGTTTTTCATTGCATCTTCCGCACTAAAAAAACTTTCACCTTTTTTAAACTTTACCAACTTACCATGTTTGTTTATATCCTCTTTCAGAGCATCGTTTAAATCACTGAAGAGTTCTATTTCGTATTTCATAATATCTATTATATATTATTTTAGATAAAATAAAGAAAAAACAACAGGATAAACTATGGAAAGAAAGAAAATCTATAACCCAAGCTCTGATGAAGGGCTAAATGATAGAAGAGTTTTTGGGGGGAATCCTCATGGTATACTTAACTTTACAAAAGCAAGATACTCATGGGCTCTTAATCTTTGGGATATGATGGAAGCAAACACTTGGTTTCCTAAAGAGGTAGATACTACTAAAGATGTTATTGATTACAACAAAAACCTAACAGATGCAGAAAAACGCATGTATGATTTAGTCTGGTCTCAACTTATTAGTATGGATAGCTTTCAAACAAATAACCTAGCAGACAACATCAACCCATACATCACAGCACCAGAGATCAACGCTCTTTTAGCTCGTCAAGCATATGAAGAGGCTAACCACTCAAAGTCTTATGCTGTTATGGCTGAAGCAATATGTGACAATACAGACCTTATATATGAGATGGAAAAGCATGATGATGTTTTAAAAAGAAAAAATGCCTATATATCTAGTGTTTATGAAGAGCTTGCGGGTGATGTAACCGAAGAAAAACTACTTTTAGCAATGTTTGCAAATCAAATTTTAGAGGGTATTTACTTCTACTCAGGCTTTACTGCTATCTATGCACTTGCTCGTGCTGGTCGTATGCTTGGATCTGCTCAGATGATAAGATTTATCCAAAGAGACGAGATAACACACCTACTTCTTTTTCAAAACATGATTAACTCAGTAAGAAAAGAGAGACCTGAGCTTTTTACAGATGAACTTAAGGCAAAAGTATTTGAGATGTTTAGAGAGGCTGGAAAACTTGAGATTGAGTGGGGACAGTACATAACACAGAACCAAATCATGGGCTTTACAGATGATATTATAGAGGAGTACATACACTACCTTATAGATGATAGACTAACTTCTGTAGGCTTTGAGAAGATGTACAATGCAGATCACCCAATCAAATGGGTAGATGACTTTTCAAAATTCAACGAGCAAAAAACAAACTTTTTTGAAGGCAATGTAGCAAACTACTCTAAAGGTAGTCTCTCTTTCGATGATTTCTAAAAAAACTCTAGTTGCACTACAATTTAACTATAAAAACAGGAGTCTTGAAGACAACTTCGAGACTCTAAAACGACTTATAAAGCAAACACCTGATAGCTCTATAGTTTTAGCACCAGAACTTTGCCTTAGTGGGTATAAGTATGAGTCACTTCAAGAGTCTGCAAACTTCTCAAAAAAGATACTTGATGAGCTTAAAATACTCTCTACATGTAGAGTACTTGCACTAACACTCATAGAAGAAATCGATGGTAAATACTATAACAACCTAAAACTTTTTCATAACGGAAAGCTTATAGAAACTAGAGCAAAAGCAAGACTCTTTCCTTTGGGTAATGAAGAAAAGTATTTTACTTCAGGTAGCGGTAAAGATATAGATATAGTAGAAATAGATGGAATAAAAATTGCTACTCTTATCTGTTTTGAGTTAAGATTTACCGAACTTTGGCAGCAAATTTTAGGAGCAGACATAGTCTTAGTACCTTCTTTTTGGGGGAAACTAAGAAAAAAGCACTTAAAAACTATGAGTGAGGCTCTTGCTATTGCAAATCAAGCATTTGTCATAGTAGCAAACAGTAGTGACGAAGATATGGCTAGTAGTAGTGCTATCATCTCTCCTTTTGGAGATGTCCACAGAGATGATTCCTCGTTTATACTCAAAAGAGAGGTAGATTTTAAAGAGATAAAAAAGATGAGAAAATATATCAATATAGGGTTAGGGGCATAATAAGTGAGCGACTTTAGCAGTAGAATAAAACTTCAAAAATGTAAAACTATGGCAGATGAGATATCAAAAGTATACGACATAAGCGATGAGGTATACAAGGCACTTTGTTTAAGTGAGAGAGAGGAGTTTATTCCAAAAGGTTTCTCAAGACATGCATACAAACTAGATGCCCTTCCTATGGTGGCAGACCAATGGATAAGCTCACCTCTAACTGTAGCAAAAATGAGTGAAGCACTTACATGTAGAGGAGCGGACAGTGTTCTTGAGATAGGGTGTGGAAGCGGATATCAGGCACTTGTTCTTAGTAAACTTATTCGTAGGGTTTTTACAATTGAGAGAATCGAGAGGCTTTTGATAGAAGCTCGTGAACGATTTAAAAAACTTGGGGTTTCCAATATACATACAAGGTTTGATGATGGGCAAAATGGCTGGAGAGAATTTGCGCCATATGATAGAATTCTTTTTTCTGCTTCAACTCCAAATATACCGCAAAAACTCTTTGACCAACTCTCAAATGGGGGTATTTTAGTTGCACCAATTGAGAGAGGAGACCAACAAATCATAACAAGATACACAAAAGTTGACGACTCAATCAAAACTGAAGAGATAGAAAGCTGTCTTTTTGTTCCTGTAAAAGACGGCAAGGGGTTTTAACCCGAATTATGCAATCAAGAACAATAAGTAGCGTCTATGATTGCGTGCAAGGGATGTTTAGAAAATTATTGCGCCCACCTTATTGGTGGGTCAATAATTTTATGAATGTGCCTTGTGCGTAATGATAGAGGCTTTCTTGAGTTCTCGATTGCATAATTCGGGTTTAACCCTTAACCACCTCTCGTATAAGTAGTTGAGGAGTTACAAGACCTCTATACTCATTTCTTGATACACTAAAAAGTATATCAATCTTATCACCCCTTCTTACATCTGTATCAAAGTTAAAAAACAGAGACTCTATTGTGTGGCTGCCTTTAGAGAGAATCAACTTTAAATGCCTTCTATCTCTTCCTATGATTCTATCAACCTTTACAAATGCATCTTTTAGTAGAAAACTAGGTTTTGGATTTTTCTGTCCATATGGTTGAAATTCATCTAAAATCTCGAGAAGTTCAAAATCTACACTAGCTATATCTAGTTCTCCTAAAATATCATCTCCAGCTTCTAAATCTTTTGTCGTTATATCTTTGCTAGATATTTCCATTTGTGCTTTAAACTCTTTTAAATTTTCTTTTCTAATTGAAACCCCAGCAGCACCCTTATGTCCTCCAAAACCTAAAAGCATATCTTTTTGCTGCTCTATAAGAGACAAGATATCTACATCTCCAACGCCCCTAGCACTACCTTTTGCTATGCCGTCCCTTATTGAAAATACAATCGCTGGTTTTTTAAATCTTTTTGACAATCTAGATGCTACAATTCCAACAACTCCTTCATGCCAATCCTCACCCCAGACAATTACTATATTTGCATTTTCATTCGTCTGTTCAAGTGATGACTCAAAAAGATTTTTCTCTTCATCTTTCCTTGAGTTGTTCAAATGAACAATATAATCAAGCTTTTCAATTGCATCTTCAAGCGTTTTTGATTTTAAAAACTCATATGAAAAACTAGCATCTTCCATGCGGCCAGAACTGTTTATAAGTGGTGCGATTAGAAAAGATATATCATCTCCTTCTAAACTATTTTTAGAAAAATACTCCCTTATAGCTTCAAAAGCAACTCTATTTGAGCAGTTAAGTGCCTGTATTCCTTTTTGAACCATAACGCGGTTCATATCTTTAAGCTCCATCATATCTGCCATAATTGCAATACAAAGCAGATCTAAAAACTTGCCCAAATTATACTCTAAACCCATCTTGTCTTTGAGATTTGCCACAAGATACCAAGCAACTTGAGCCCCACAAATCTCACAATTTGGAAAATCACAATCTTCTTGCTTTGGGTTAATAATAGCATAAGCATCAGGCACTAAAGTTGGCACCGTATGGTGATCGGTTATGATCAGATCAATTCCATTTTCTTTACAATATGTAGCAGCTTCAACGGCGGATATACCGTTATCTACTGTTATAATCACATCGGCATCTAGTTTTTTTACTATCTTGGAATTCAGCCCATAACCATCGCTAAAACGGTTGGGAATTCTAAGAGTATATTCAACCCCAATATCATCAAAAAACTCACTCAAGATTACAGAAGAGATGACACCATCAACATCATAATCACCAACAATAGCAATCTTTTGTTTCTGTTCTATCGCCTCTACTATCCTTGAAGATGCTTTATCTATATCTTTAAAAGAGTTCGGTTTTGGGATTTCGCCCAAACAACTACAGCTATCGTCTTTAAATCTATCTGATAAAATTTTTCTTACATCTTCTTTACTTAGCAACTCACCCATCTTGATGAGTTTTCAATGCTGCTTCACAAAAAGACAATAATGCTCTATTTGGTGCAGTCAAACGAGATGTAAACTCAGGATGAAATTGAACTCCTAAAAAGAAAGGATGATCTTTAATCTCAACTACTTCGATAAGTCCATTAGACTCTCCACTTACTATCAATCCTGATTTTTCAAACTCTTTTCTATAAGCTGGATTTGCCTCATACCTATGACGATGACGCTCCACAATGCTCTTTTTGCCTTCATACACCTCTCTTAAAAGTGTACCTGCTTTTGTATCACACTTATAACCACCAAGTCTCATAGTCCCACCAAGTGGACTCTTAAATGTTCTTACTTGTTTGTTTCCAGCACTATCTAAAAAGTTGTCTATAAGATATATTATCGGTGTTTGTGTCTTCTCGTCAAACTCTACAGAAGTTGCATTTTCCATACCTAAAACATTTCTAGCATACTCAATCATCGCAAGCTGCATACCCAAGCAAATGCCTAAAAATGGGATTTTATTGACTCTTGCATACTCAATTGCCTTGATTTTTCCCTCAACACCGCGATGCCCAAAACCGCCTGCTACAAGTACACAATCTACATCTTCTAGTAAAGACTCTGCACCTTTTTCTTCTACCATTTCAGAGTCAATCCAGTTGATTTTTACTCTAGCATTTAGATGTGCTCCAACATGGATAAAAGACTCTGTTAAGGACTTATATGCCTCTTTTAAATCAAGATATTTTCCTACAAAACCAACTGTAAGCTCATTGGTAGGAGCAATAACTCTTTTTACAAGTATATCCCACTCGTCCATATTTGGATTTAACTCGCCTAGGTCAAGAATTTCTGAGATTGGTGCTAAAATATTCTCTTTTTTAAGACTCAATGGTACTTTGTATATTGTTTGTGCATCGCAAGCACCAATAACACAATTTCTCTCAACTCCACAAGAAAAAGCGAGCTTGTTTTTAAGCTCTCTTGGAAGAGGCATTTCACTTCTACATATCAAGATATCTGGACTAATCCCAATTCTTCTTAGCTCCTGAACAGAGTGCTGAGTTGGCTTGGTTTTTAACTCACCTGCCACTTTTATAAACGGTATGAGCGTCAAGTGTATATACATAGCCCTCTTTTTTCCAACTTCACTTCTTAAAGAACGAATAGCTTCTAAAAAAGGAAGTCCCTCTATATCTCCAACAGTTCCACCAATCTCAACTATGAGTATGTCGTTGCCCTCGCCAGCTTTTTTGATACGGTCTGAGATTTCATTGACTATATGAGGGATTACTTGTATGGTTTTACCAAGATAGTCGCCACGACGCTCTTTTTCAATGACAGAGGAGTAAACCTTTCCTGTTGTAAAGTTATTGTTTTGAGATAAATCTTCATTTAAAAATCTCTCATAATGACCCAAGTCAAGATCTGTCTCAGCCCCATCATTTGTTACAAAAACTTCTCCATGCTCAAGTGGACTCATCGTTCCTGGATCTACATTTATGTATGGATCAGCTTTAAGCATACTTACTTTCAAGCCTGATTCCTTTAGTAGAGTTGCTATACTAGCAGCCGCAATTCCCTTACCAAGTGAGCTCAAAACTCCACCCGTTACAAATATATATTTTGTCTCTTTATGTGCCATTGTTGGATATCCTGTATTTTTTTTTAAGATTATATCTCATCTTAGCTATAAAAATGGTAAAATGAGAACATGAAAACTTTTACAATTATAACACTAACAACTATGAGTCTTTTTGGTGCGGCTACACCTCTACATGTAGAGCTAGATATATACGCAAACAAGGCTTTTTTGAAACAAAGCTATGAGATAGGACGGCACTCCCAAATAGTCACGAAGGTCCCTCAAAATATTTCATTAGAAAATATTAGATATATTTTGCCAAAAATGTGTAGAGTTGATGAAAAATCTCTAAAAAAAGTTGAACAAGATAGTTTAACTCAAAAAAGCGAACAGCTCTCATACAAAATATCTGCCTTAAAAGCAAAATCCATCTTGCTAAAAACCCTCTCTCTAAAAGGAGAAAAGGACCCTAACGAAATTGAAAATCTTGGAAATCTTTTAGTTGAAAAATTGACAGCAAATATGTTAAAAATAGCACAATTAAAAACTGAACTTCAAGATATAAAAAAGGCTATGGCACAAAATACAAAAGAGCTTAAAACAACTTTTAGATGCAAAAATTATGATGAAAAAGTAATTATCATATATCCTTTAAAAAATATGAAATACACTACTTTTTATAATATAAATGCAAATATACCTAATAAATCTGTAGTTTTAGAAAAAAAAGCTTCTCTCTTTTTTGATGCTCAAAGTAGCTATGAGAACATAGATATAAATATATATTCTTATAGGTTTAACCAAAGTGTCACACCTCAAAAGTTTTATCCAAGATACTTAGGACAAAAAAGAGATCTATTATATGCAAAAGTTCAAAAAAGTCCCATGATGAAATCTGCTCCAAATATATCTTACAGTGAAACAGAAACTAAGTCTTTTTACAAAATTAGAAATGCAACACTCAAAAAAGGAGAAAAAAATCTTCTTGATATCGAAAAAGTTGTTTTAGATGCCTCTTTTAAAAGTGTTATAGATGGATATGGAACAAATAGAGCATATCTTGAAGCAACTATAAAAACTGATAAAAATTTTAGTGGGGGCACTGCAAACTTCTTTTTAAATCAAAATCCAATATCCTCAAGGTATCTACAAAAAATCAAAAAAGATGCAGTCACAAAACTATACTTTGGCGAAGATGAGCATATACAAGTGCAAAAAGAGCTTGTAAAGACTCTTGATGAAAAGACTTTTTTTGGAGATAAAAAAATCTCAACTCAAAACTGGAAATACACAATTACTAGTAAAAAACTATTCTCAACAAATATAGAATTTATTGAAAGAGTTCCTGTATCTAAAGATGCAAATATAAAAGTAAAAACACTCGCCCTTCCAAAGTACAACTCTCAAAATGCAAATGGTAAAACCATATGGAATTTTAATCTTGAGGGCGGAAAGAAAAAAGAGATTATATTTGGCTATGAGATTTCAAAAGAGAAATAGACTTCTTGAAAAAGAAGTCTAGGATTTTTTAACAAACTCTTGCTTGAGCTTTATAGCTCCTACCCCAGAGACTTTACAGTCTATATTGTGTCCATCACTTCCCTCTACTACTCTAATACCTTTGATTTTTGTACCAACTTTAATACCACTAGAGCTTCC
>JALSME010000069.1 GCA_026987955.1 Sulfurospirillum sp. | reverse complement strand
CTTATAATAGTAAATATATTTTAAATAGTTTAATAAGGGCACCTCTAAAAACCCTTATGTCCTCAGCATTATAGCAAATATGCTAGTGTAAGGCGAAATTATGCAGGAGCTACTAGTAGCTTCAAATGATTTCAACGAAGCAGTAGCGTGTTTGCTATAATGCCCGTAGGGAGCTAAAGAGAGAGGCAATCTTGCACATAATTTTTCATCGCCATAGCTAAGGCTATGACTCAAAAAAACTTCTGCACAATCTTACCTCTCTCTTTAACTCTGAGGATATAAGGGCTTTTAGAGATGCCCTTAAGTAAAATCGTCAAAAAAAGGTGTGATTTGAATCAAGAGAGATGAGGGTTAGATAAATCTAACCGCCTAAATATTTTTTACGAATTTCATCATTGCCAATCATACCAGAGGCAACACCTTCCATAGCAATTTTTCCATTTTCAAGAACATATGCGTAGTCCGAAATTCTAAGAGCAGCAAATGCATTTTGTTCGACTAACAAAATTGTAATTCCCTCCTCTTTTAACTTTGTGATAGTTTCAAAAACTTCGCCAACAATCTTTGGAGCAAGTCCAAGACTAGGCTCATCAAGCATAAGAAGTTTTGGCTCACTCATAAGTGCACGGCTAATCGCAAGCATCTGCTGCTCACCACCACTAAGTGTTCCTGCCATCTGAAGTCTTTTCTCTTTTATACGGGGAAAAAGCTCATACACTGCATCTTTTAATCTATCATAATTTTCGTCATTATTAAATGCACCCATGCGCAAGTTATCTTCAACAGTAAGATTGATAAAAACTCTTCTTCCTTCAGGTACAAGTGATAGACCTCTTTGTACGAGTGTATGAGTTTTGTGGTTGACCGTGTCAAAACCGGTAAAACTAATCTGTCCAGTTTTTTTCACACTATTCAAAAGAGCCTCTAAAGTTGAAGTTTTCCCAGCACCATTTGAACCAATAAGAGATACAATTTGTCCCTCGTCTACTTTAAAATCAATACCTTTTACAGCTTCAATTAACCCGTAATATACATGTAAATCTTTAACACTAATCATGACTAACAAAATCTCCTAAATAAGCTGCTACAACCTCTTTGTCTCTAATAGCATCAGCTGGTTTCCCTTCAAATATAGTTTTTCCATAATCTAAAACTAAAACTTTATCACAAAGTTGGTTTACAAACTTCATATCATGCTCAATAAGCAAAATTGTCAAATCAAAATCATCTCTTGCAGATTTGATTAAATTTGCCAACTCCTCTGTCTCTGATGGATTCATACCTGCTGCAGGCTCATCAAGAAGAAGCATAACTGGGTTTGTTGCAAGTGCTCTTGCTATCTCTACTTTTCTCTGCTGTCCATAGCTAAGATCTGTAGCCTTTTGTTCTGAAAATTCTGCTATTTTAAAATACTCAAGAATCTCCATCGCTCTTTTTTTAATACGCTTCTCCTCTCCAAAGAATCTAGGAAATCTTAAAATTGATTCAAAATAGGTATATTTAGCTTGAAAATCAAAACCAATAAGAACATTGTCCATTACACTCATACTCTTAAAAAGGCGAATATTTTGAAAAGTTCTTGCAATACCTCTTCTTACAATTGCGTGTGGCTTTAATCCATTTAGTGGCTCTTTTCTAAAAATTATATCACCCTCAGTTGCCTCATAGTTACCTGTAATTATATTAAACATAGTAGTTTTTCCAGCACCATTTGGACCAATAAGACCATATATCTCTTTAGAGTTTACTCTAAAAGTTGTGTCTTTAATAGCAGTTACACCACCAAATTTTTTAGTTACATTTTTAAGTTCAAGTATCATTTTTTAGCCTTTTTAAAAAGGTCTTTAAGCTCTCTTTTTCCCATAATTCCTTCACGAGCGAAGAGCATCACAAAAATCAATATAACAGAGAAAACAACCATCCGCATGCCAGGCAGTGCTGGTGTTTCAAAAAATCCAAAGTTCATTGGCTCATCTAAGAATCTCATCCATTCTGCTCCACCAATTACAAGTACAGTTCCAATAACTGCACCCGTTGTACTTCCTAATCCACCAAGAACTATGATGATAAGAAGCTGGAATGTAAAAAAGAATGTAAATAGGTCTGGAGATATACTAGTAAGAAGTGCAGCAAGAAGTCCTCCACCAACACCTTCTAAAAATGCACTTGTGCAAAATGCAAAAGTTTTGATTTTAAAGGTATTTACTCCCATAGCAATCGCAGCATCTTCATCATCTCTTACTGCCTTCATCGCACGACCAAATTTAGAATTTACAATATTTAATATACCCCATACTGCAAGCAACGCTATACCGCCTGTCCAGTAGAGATTTGAAAATTCTGGTATGTCATTTAAACCTAGAGATCCGTTTGTAATTTCTGGATTATTGATGGCTAAAATTCTAATTATAAAGCCAAATCCTAATGTTACGATGGCTAAATAATCTCCTCTTACACGAAAAACTGGGAAAGATAGTGTTAAAGCAAGTAGTGCAGAAAAAAGCCCTGCAAAAAATAGTGCCCAAATAAAATTAGCATGAAGTGCTAATACCCATGGGTATGGATCTTCTATATCAAACTGATATGATTTAGCATCACCATCAAGAAGAAGTAGTGCTGTTACATATGCACCAATTGCCACAAAACCATTTGGTTCTAGTGAAAACTGACCCGTTACGCCGTTGATAAGGTTGTAACTTACTGCTAAAATTGTAAAAATTGCAATATTGTTTAAAATTCTAACTGTATACTCATCAAAGTGTGAGCTAGCAAACCAGATAAACCACAAAGTGGATGCAATAATTGCTAAGTTTATCCACTGATCTTTTCTAATTATAATACTCATAGTTAAAACCTACTCTTATCAAAGTTGATGCCAAGTATACCTGTTGGCTTAAAAAGAAGAACTAAAATAAGAAGAACAAAAGCAAAAGCATCTTTATATCCACCATACTCTGGTAAAAATGCAACAACCACTACTTCTGTAAAACCAATAATAAAACCACCGATAACTGCACCACCTACACTTCCAATGCCACCAACAACAGCGGCAGCAAAAGCTTTAAGTCCAATCAGAACTCCCATCATAGGTTCAACACTAGGGTAGTTCACTGCCCAAAAAATCCCCCCGATAGCAGCAAGAGCTGAGCCCATTCCAAAAACTATCATGATAATTTTATTGGCATCTATACCCATAAGGTTTACAGTGTTTACATCAAATGCCAATGCACGAATAGCCATACCATATTTTGTTTTATATAAAACCCAAAGTATTGCTCCAAGAAGGACAAGTGTAACAGCTGGCACCATCAGTGCAGAAGCAGGTAGTGTAAGTCCGCCGATATTTACAATCTCTTCCATATATGCTGGTACAGGAAATGGCTTTGATGTACCTCCAAAAATAACATTGAAAATATTTTCTAGAAAAAAACTAATACCAATAGCTGTGATTAAAAGCGAAATTTTTGGTGCTTCTCTTAGTGGCCTATATGCAACTTTATCTGTAAGCATTCCAAGTAGTGCAGATCCAACTACAGACAAAACAACTGCTGCAACAAAAGGCAAATCTAAAACTGCCATACCAAAATAACCCAAAAAAGCACCAACCATCATGATATCACCATGCGCAAAGTTGATAAGCCTTAAAACTCCATATACCATAGTATAACCTATAGCAATCAGCGCATACATACTGCCAAGACTAAAGCCATTGACCATCTGTTGCATAAACTCTAAAAAATTCATAAAACAACCACCCTAAAAAATCGTATAGAAATAATAACTAAAATATTATCATATATATAAGATTATACCCTCTACATGTAGAGGGTATAAATAAGTATAACTATGGATTTACTGTTGTTTTATATACAGCTTTTCCATCTTTTATAACTTTTATAACCGCAGAACGAGTTGCATTTCCTGATTTATCCATATTGATTATTCCTGAAACACCTTCAAAACCTTTTGTAGCTTTGATTTGCTCATTTACACAAATACTATCACTAGGATCTGCACATCTGTTCATAGCATCTACGAGTAAAAAGTAAGTATCAGCTCCAAGTGCAGTAAAAGAAGCTAGCTCTTTTTTGCCAGTATCTTTTGCATAAGCTGCTATGAAATCTTTTGATTTTTGTGTTGGAGGAGCAGAGTAGTCAAAAAAGTCTGTAAACATATAACCTTCAACTGCTTTTCCACCAAGGTCGATGAAAACTTGATTTGCAACACCATCTCCTGAGAACATTGGCTTGTTAAGTCCTATCTGCTTTGACTGACGAGCAATCATTGAAGCTTCAGGGTGATAAAGCGGCAAGAACATAAAATCTGGATTTGCAGATTTGATTTGTGAAACTACAGCTTTAAAATCTTTGTCACCCGAAGTGATTTTAATCTTCTTAACTATCTTTCCGCCACCTTTTTTGAAAGCTTTTTGGAAAGCTTTAGCAAGTCCCAAAGAGTAAACTTGAGCTTGGTCAACAATAACAACTGCTGTTTTAAGTCCTAAATCTTTTAGTGCATAGTTTGCAACAACTTCACCTTGAAAAGAGTCCATAAAACAAACACGATTTGCAAATGTTCTTTTCATTGTAAGCTTATCATTTGTAGCAACTGAAGCGATAACTGGTATCTTCTTCTTGTCTGCTATTGCGATTGTTTGAGCTGTATTTGTACTTGTAAGCGCACCTAAGATTGCAGTAACTTTGTCTGAGCTGATAAGTCTTGTAGTTGCTGTAGCAGTCTCTACTTTGTCACCTTTGTTATCAACTAAAACAAGCTTGATGGTATCTCCATTTTTAAGAGTTGGTTGTAGTTTATGTGCAAACTCAATTCCCTCATAAGTAACCTGACCATAAGCCGCAAGTGGACCACTCATAGGCATAACAGCCCCAACTTTAATCTCTTTTGCAACACTTACAGAAGCCAAAAGTGCAACTGATGTAGCTAATGTAGCTAATTTTCTCATATATTCTCCTTTTTGATTTTTATTACAATCTGTTATATTACTAAAATTTACTTTAAAATTAGCATATTTTTTAGGGAATTTCTTAAAATCATGATATATAGCTTCCAATATTAGATACATATTCTTTAGCTACAAAGAGAGGTATTATCTTTGTTTAGTTTAGATTTAATTACTAGCTAAAAGTAAATAACTAAACCACTTTTCTCATATACTTATAAAAGTAAATACCTGACCCTCGTATATTGCGTATATCACTTCAAGTAGTTACTTTCTAGTTCATCACTGCTTTGTGTTTTTAGATTATTTGTTTTGTGTGTATTCATACCATGCAGATAGTTGTATGTTGCTTCTATTTCATCATCACTAATTCCAATAGCTATATCATACATAAGCATTTTCATAGCTCCACCGTGATGCTCATCTATTCTATAAGCTGTAACTGAACTAATATAATCATCTTTAGATAGATTTTTTATAACTCTACTACCAGCCCCTGCACTAACTTCTCCATTAGCACCATGACAAGATGCACACTTTTTTGTGTAAACATTTTGTCCATTTAAATCTACTCTGTTTCTACCTAAAATAGTGTTAACTATCGTATCATCTTTTTTATAAACTTTAGCATCTATCTTGCCCTCTTTTGAGTACTTTTCGACTAGTGCCTTAAGCTCTTTTGCAAAGGCGCCTTTTGCTTCAAATACATAGCTTTCTTCAGCATTAACAAATGTTGACATAAATAAAAAAGATATTGATAATAGTACTTTTAACATGTTTTAAAATCCTTAATTTAATGATTAAAGATTGTATCAAAAGTTTCTTTAGAGTAGGCTTTTAAGAGAGAAGCCAAGGATTAAATCCTTGGCTATTATAATACAACTTGATTAGAAGTTATACTGTGCATGGAATCTTGCAAGAGTTTTGTCATCTGCACCAGCTGCTACAGGAGAAGCTGAACCATATCTAACATAAGTAGCAAGTTTTTTGCTTACTGCAAAATCAACTTGACCATAGTATTGATCATCATATGTTCCATTGTCATAGCTAACATAACCAGCTTTAACACCAAACTTACCAAATTTAGCTTTTACTTCACCAAACAATGTGCTTAAATCAGCAGTGTTGTTTTGAACAAGTCCATAGATACCACCATAGATTAAATCATTATCGCCTTCAGCTGATCCGTCTATTGTAACATCACCAGCATTTTTATCATTTGTGATATAACCAACTCTTAGAGCTGCAGGACCAAACTTACCTGTTGCTTGAACACGAATAGTACTAGCTTTATCATTTGCAACTTGTGCTCCTAAAGCAGCAACTAAATTATTTCTGTCTGCAGAAGCATATTGAGCTTTAATAGCAACAGGACCTACATTAGCTCCACCTTCAACAAATATATAGTTTGCATCATTATTAGCACCTGAATTCTCTGAGTCTTGCTTAACATACCATAATCTACCATTAAACATGTCATTTGAGTAGATAACTGCTGCTGCTGTAAGAGCATTAGTTTCTGCACTATTATCTGTAAAGTATGCTGCTGCAAGAGTAAGACCTTTTACAGGTGAGCTAACAACTTTAAGTCCAACTGCTGCTGTATCATCTAGTGGAGTACCTGCATACATTCTACCTAAAGTAACTGTTGTATTTGAAAAACCAGTATATGCTAACATCAATCTATCAACTGCTGGAGTTGCAGAGCCTGAAGTTGCGTTAGTCGCTGTTGATTTACTAGCTGTAAATCTTGTAGTAAATTGAACATTCTCTTGAACTGGAGCTGTTAATTGTGCTCTTAATTCAATCTTACTGTATGCTTCTTCACCAGATGCATCATGGAATCTATAGTATCCATATCCACTTAAGTTTACACCTTTGATTGCGTCTTCAAGATTTGCTGCGTTTGCAGTGCTCAATGCACCAACTGCCATGATAGCTGCCAAGCTAAGTTTAGCTAATTTCATATTTTCTCCTTAAGAATTTTTAATTACGAAGATAAGTTTAGCACAAATTATTTTAAAATACAAGAGTTTTTGGGGAATTTGAAGAAAAATCTACTCAAATGCTACTATTCTTGAGTAAATGAACAGTTAACGATGGGATTTAATGTTGAATGTTAATTTAATCTGAAATAATCTTGTATGTACTGTATATTAGTGCACTTAAAAATGAGGCTGCTGCTAGTATGAGTGATATAGTTGGTAAGTCCATTATATGTCCTCCAGATTATTGATCTTTTTATGAATAGTGTTTGCTATCATTGCAAAAATTACAGATAAAATGAAAATGAAAAGTATACCAAGATAAAATGATACATCTATTTGGTTATCTTTATACTGTTTTACAGTGCTTGCACCAACTGAAATCAATATAGCTGTTACAATCCCTAAGTAGAATTTGAATATACCAATCTTCTCTTTTTCTTTATCTAATTTACTCATATAATATTGTACAATAAAAACAATAAAATGTAAATCAAAAAGCAAAAAGAGGTTAAGTCTCGACTTTAATCTATCAAACTCTTTTTAACTCGATGCCATCCATGCTTGGAAATCTTTTGTCATTGGTGACTATTGTTTTGTATCTATTTTCTTGAGCACAAACTGCTTGTAATGTGTCTTCAAAGTCATAACTGCTGTTTTGTGAACAAATTTTTATGGCTCTGTCTATGATGTGATTATCAAAACTCAACAGTATGAAGTTCTCATTTAAAAACTTTATAAACTCTAAAAGTGTATTTCTTTTCACTGTTTTTTGTGCTATATAGTATACGGTAGTTATGATGTCATCGCTGATTGCCATCAAAACTTCATTTAACATACAGTCTTTTATTAACTCCTGCGAGTTCTTGTGGTTAGCTCTTTTGTTATCCAATATGTCTAAGATGATATTTGTGTCTATAAAGAGTTTGCTATCTTCCATACTTGCTCTTTATATCGCCCACTCTATCTTCGCCTATCTCTCCACTTAGTATCCCTGAAAATTGATTTAACTTGTTGATTTTTTTTCTTTTTTCATCTGCAATTTTCTTGTCAAGTATTTTCTTTATCTCTTTTGCATACTTATATGGTATAAATATACCTTGATAAGTTTTAGACTTTTGATTTTCTACTTCTACATAGTCATACTTGAAAAGGCTACTACTACTTCTTGTCAAATCTCTTATGCTCATTGTTGTTACCATAAGTTATGCCTTTTTTGTTTTATTGTATCAAATTAGGTATATATTGTCAAATCAAAAATCAAGGGGTCAAGTCTCAACTTTAAACTTTTATAGGCAAGTACCTAATTCTGCAATTACTGTGACTGACTTTTTGTAGTTGTCAATACTTTCTAGTTTTTGATATCTTTATTTTGAGAGATTTTAGGCTTACATGTAGAGCATACAAGCTCTACATGTAGAGGTGTTTAGTAGCCGTAGATTAGGTTTGGCAACCAAAGGCTTATTTGTGGTATGTATGTTACAAACATAAGACCTATAAAAATAGTTGCTGTCCAAGGCAAGGTTGCCACCATAACATCTTTCATAGACATTCCTGTAAGAGAGCTTGTCACGAAGAGGTTCAAGCCTACAGGCGGTGAGACCATACCTAGTTCCATATTTACTGTTATCATGATACCAAAGTGAATTGGGTTGATTCCTAATGCAATTGCTACTGGAAGGAGAAGTGGGACCATAATCATAATGATAGCTGATGGCTCCATAAATGCACCTGCGATTATAAGCAGTATGTTTACAAATATAAGGAATGCAATCATACCCACATTGTTATCTATGAGCGTTTGAGTTATGATTTGCGGTATATTTTCTAGTGTTAAAAAATGTGCAAAAAGCATTGCATTTGCAATGATAAACATAATCATAGATGTTGTTTTACCTGATGCTAAAGCTATATCAAAAAAGTCTTGAAGCTTTATATCACGATAAACAAACACCGATATAAAAAATGCCCAAACTGCTGCAACTGCTGCTGCTTCTGTTGGAGTAAAGAAACCACCATAAATACCACCTATAACAATCACAATTGTCATAAGTCCCCATGAAGCATCTTTCATTTTTGAAAGTCTTACTCTAAATGGTTGTGGCTCAGTTCTTTTAAAACCAAGTCTTCTTGCACCTATATATGTAACCCCCATAAGCATAATACCAAGCAAAACACCTGGAACAACTCCTGCCATAAAAAGTTTTCCTATTGAAACTTCTGCAGTTACACCAAAAACAATCAGTACGATAGAAGGCGGTATTAGAATACCAAGACTACCTGCAGTTGCAATGGTACCAACAGCATACTTTCTTGGATAACCCTCTTTTACGATAGCTCCAAACATGATAGAACCAATCGCTACAACTGTTGCAGGAGAACTTCCTGAGACTGCTGCAAAGATAATACTTGCAAAAATTGCCGAGATAGGAAGTCCGCCAGGAAAGTGCCCAACACAAGACTTTGCAAACTCTATAATCCTCGTTGCGGATGAGCCTTTACTAAGAAGGTTACCTGCTAGGATAAACATAGGAATTGCCATAAGAGAGTAGTGTTCTACTTTTTCAAATATCATAGAAGATATCTCAATAGCTGAAATCGGAGTAAACCCAACAAGTGCAATAAATGTTGAAGCACCAAGTGCAATAGCAATAGGAGCACCCATAACCAACAAGCCAAAAAATAGTGAAAACAGAATTATCACACTCATAACATACCTCCTGTTTTTCTATTGGCTTCTTCCACTACTTTTTTGATTTGTGCATCATCCATAAGCTCTTCTGTCTCTGATTTTATTCTAATTTCTTCTGCTGGTGTGCCAATAAGACTTACTATGTGTTCTGCTACTCTATATGCACCAAATCCAAAAGAGACTGGAATCACAAGATATGGAATCCACATTGGAATTTCAAGGTCTATTGACATCTCATCTAGTTCTATAACAAACATAAGGTACTGATAACCATAGTATGCCACTACTGAGAGATATGAAAATGTAACTATTCGTGTAAACAGCATTATATACTTTGCAAGTTTTTTAGATACATTTTCAACCAAAAGTCCGATAGATATGTGACCATCGATTTTGAAGCAGTAAGCGGCTCCAAAAAACATGCCCCATAAAAAAAGATATACTGTAAGTTCTGATGCCCATGTTAAAGAGTAGTCAAAAACATATCTTGCTACAACATTTACAAAAGCTAGTGCAACGCCCACAGTAATACCGAACATTGTAATAAAACGATTAATAGCACCAATAGTACCACCAATTAGATTAAAAACTTTAATCATCACCTTCCCCCTTAAACAACAATGTAAGGTACTTGATGTACCTTACATATAAAGATATACAATTATTTTGTATTTATAGCAGCTTCGATTAGGTCTTTACCAATTCTCTTTTTATCATAAAATTTTGAGTAGATTGGCTTAACAGCATCTCTCCAAGCCTGAATTTGCTCTGGTGTTAAAGTATGAATTTTTAACTTGCCTGTTTTATCTGCATACTCTTTGATTAGTTTAAATTGAGAATCATTTAGCTCTTTTGCATAGATTCTCTCTTTTGCAGTAGCTTCTTTCATTGCTTGAACAACATTTTTCTGTAGCTCAGGAGTTAAAGAGTTCCAAAACTTCTTTGAAAGAACAACTAGATAACCTAGGTAACCATGGTTTGTAATAGTTAAGTCTGTTTGAACTTCATAGAACTTTTTAGTATATATGTTAGAGATAGTGTTTTCTTGACCATCAATTACACCTTGTTGTAATCCTGAGTAAACTTCTGAGAAAGGCATCATTTGTGGATTTGCACCAACTGCTTGGAACTGTGCTTCAAGAACTTTTGAACTCATGATTCTAAACTTTTGACCTTTTGCATCGCTTGGAGCAATAAGAGCTTTTTTAGATGAGCTTAACTGCTTGAAGTTGTTATCCCAAAAATCAAGTGCAATAAATCCCTTTTTGTTAACCATTTCTTTAAGTTTTTGTCCAACAGCACCATCTTGAACACGGTGAAGGTGATCTATATCTTTAAAAAGAAATGGCAGGTCAAACAGTGCAAGCTGAGGAACAATCTTTCCAAACTTTGAAAAACTTGGCGCACCCATTTGAACTGAGTTTAGTTTGATAGCTTTTAGAACTGCCTTATCGTTGTAAAGCTGCTTAGATGGATAGACTTGAACATCTATCTTGCCACCACTTAGCTCTTCTAGTCTCTTCTCAAAAAAGTCCGCCGCTTTACCTTTTGGTGTGTTAGGGCTAACAACATGGCTAAACTTTAAAACATACTCAGCAGCCATACCTGCTGATGCCAATACAGCTGTAGCTGCAACAATCTGAATAATCTTCTTCATACAATTCTCCTTGTAAATTTTTATTTCATCTTGAGTATAAAAAAAAGATATGTATGAATTATGTCAAAACTCAATATGTAAACAAAAGTTACAAAAAAAATTAAAAAGAGTTACAATTTGTAACCAACACCTTGAATATTCTTCAGAAAATCCTTTGGAAGTTTTTTCCTAAAGTTTTTCATTAAAAGTCTTAGGGCATTTAAGCTCATATATTCATCTGGCCATAGCTCCGTTTCAATCTCTTCATATGTAAGTACAGACTTTTTAGATAGAAGCAAATTTAATAAGCTTGACTCTTTTTTCGTCAGTTCATACTCTATTTGGTTGTTTTTTATGACTCTTTGTGCACTGTTATATACCCAATCTTGAGCTATGTCAATGATGCCTGAACTTTTTTGAATCTCTAAAAACCTCTCAAGTGCCTCAAAAAGTTTTGTTTCTGTAATGGGCTTAACAATATAGCGAACCAAAGAGAGTTCAACTGCTTCTATCATATAGTCAACCTCTGTATGAGCAGATATGATGATAACTTGTGTGTTGTTATCTTTTTTTCGTATCCTTTTTGTAAGCTCAATACCATCAAGTTTTGGCATTTTAATATCAGTGATAACAATATCTGGAAGATGCTCATTAAAAAGTTTGTATGCCTCTTCTCCATCGCTTGCTACATAGACTTCTTTAAAAAGAAGCTCTAACATCTCTGCGACATTTTTTCTAACTCCTGCTTCATCTTCAGCGTAAAGTACTCTATAGTTTGATAATTGATTCAGTATTTTTAAATTCATAACATATATGGTAGTATATTGTTTTTAAAACTAGGGTTAAAATGAAGTTAATAAAAGAAAACAATATTGCAACAACCATTATATTTGGTGGTCTTTTAATAATCACATTTTTGATGGCATTTAATTCCTATTTTTATATATCTAGGCAAAATGAGATGCTTGAAAAAAGTATTCAAGATACAAAAGATGCATACATTGTATCTGAAAGGCAACTTATACGAAGAGAAGTTGACTCAATCATTGATCTTATTCGGTTTAAACGATCCATACTCTCAAAATACGATGAAGAAAGCTATAAAGAGGAGCTGAAAGAGTGGATTAGAAATATAAGGTTTGGTACAAATAGAAAAAACTACATTTTCGTTTATGAGATTAAGAGCTATAGCGGTGGGAAAAAATTTGCAAAAATGCTAGTAAATGCCAATAGACCAGACCTAGAAGGCAAGTACATTTCAGATGAGTATGAAGATGCAAATGGAAAAAAATTCCGTAAGGAGTTTTTAAAAGAAATCGACATTTACGGATACGCCTTTGTAGATTATATGTACAAAAAGCTTGACTCAGATGAAGTTCGTCCGAAAGTTTCTTACTTTAGATTATACCCTCATTGGGATTGGGTTATTGGAGCAGGGGCATACTTGGATGGCATTGATGATGAGATTGCAATCAAAAAAGCATCTTTGAAAAAAAGTGTTCAGATGGATATAACGACTGCTGTGTTTTTCTTTCTATTTTTCTCTGCTGTTGCTAGTGCTTTTGCTATATTTTTTGGTAAACAGATAGAAAAAGTTCTTAAACTTAAAAATCTACAAGTTCAAAACAAAACGAAAGAGTTACAAAAACTCAACAGAAACCTTGCAAAAAGAGTAAAAGATGAACTCCAAAAAAGTAGAGAACAAGAGCAACTTCTTATACAAAAGTCAAAATTCATTGCTCTTGGTGAAATGATCAGTAACATAGCTCACCAATGGAGACAACCGCTTTCTGAACTCTCAGCCATTATGATGACACTAAAATTTAAATATAGTTTTGGAAAACTTGAGAAAGAAGATATGGAAAAAAAGAGCAAAGAGGCAGAAAACCTTTTAGAGTATATGTCCAAAACCATTGATGACTTTAGAGAGTTTTTCATGCCATCAAAAGAGAGAAAAATATTTTTTATTAAAGATGCAATTGACTCTGTAATTAACATTATAGGCACAACTGTTAAAAACAAAAATATAACTCTACATGTAGAGGTACCAAAAAATGAAAAAACATATGGTCGTAGAAGTGAATTTGAACAAGCAATTTTAAATCTTATTACAAATGCAAAAAATATACTAATTAACAAAAACATAAAAAACCCACAAATACACATCGATCTTTATAGTGATGCTAACTACACATACCTGTCTATAGAAGACAATGCAGGAGGCATAGAGGCAGACCCTATAGAAAAAATTTTTGAGCCATACTATACAACTAGAGAGAAGAGTGGCGGAACAGGGATTGGGCTTTATATGTCAAAACTAATTATCGAAAAAAGTATGGATGGAATATTGGTCGCTAAAAATAGTAAATTTGGAGCTATTTTTACAGTGAGATTAAAAAAGGTAGATTAATCTAGAGAAATAACCTCAACTGCTGGCACACCTATAGACTGATGTTTCTTAGTCTTTTTATATGTTTTTTTAACAATCTTCTTTTTTACTTTTTTATGTTGTTTTTTACTTTTTACTAGCCTCTTTATATTTGCCTTTTCAATAAGAAAAATCTCTTTTAATTTTGACTTTTCAATTATGGCATAAACAAGGTCACCCTCTTTTGCTAACTTTTTAGTATGAGAAAATTTTATGTATGAGAGCTTATTGTTTGAGGTGTTATTTGATTTAATTTCATATATCCAAGAGTTGTTTTTTTTGTTTAAAGATATAATACGACCTCTTATACTTCCTGTATTTCTAATTTTCTGCTTCTTTTTTGGTTTTTCATATGCTCTTGTAAGAACAATTTTTTTTGTACTTTTACTCTCTACATGTAGAGGCTTTTGTTCCTTTGGAGCTTTGTACTTCTCATAAACAATACCCTCTTGCCGCGATGATGCACAACCCACAAAAACTAATACCAACAAAAAACCAATAAAAAATCTAGCCATGTAATAATCCCCTAAAAAACTGAGTCCTGTGAACTTATGGCTGATTATATTGTATTTTTATATAAATTTAGATAAAATGTAACTCTATTTTCTGTGGGGTTGACATGGCTTCGACAGGAGTAGTTTTAGCTTATGGCTGCATGTCGGAAGTGAAGGACTTCCGTTATACAAATCTTCAAAAACATAACTGCTAATAACAGTAACTATCGTCCAGCTCTCGCAGTAGCGTAGAGTTTAACCTTAGCCTAACGGCTTTTGGACTGCTTCCACTTCCGATTCTATTTGAGGGAGATTTTGGAAGTATCATAGCTATAATAGATATATTTTAGGATTGTCTCACCCTAAAATGAAATTTGAGACTCGTTTTGTGTAGCTTTGTTAGTTGTGTGAAGCAAAACTAAATATAAACAACTTTTTCTAAGCATGTAGACGTCATAGGTGGCTACTTTTGGACTCCGGTTCGATTCCGGACAACTCCACCATTTTTTGATAAAGGGCAATTTTGATTAGGTTTTTTATAGTTCTTTTACTCTTATTATCATATCTAAATGCTCAATCAAACAATTCATTCGATGAGTTTGAGGATGAGTTTGAA
>JALSME010000068.1 GCA_026987955.1 Sulfurospirillum sp. | reverse complement strand
TGGTTTTTTCTACTTTTTATCTCTATATTTCCACTTGTTGCACTTTTAAAAACCTCATTTATACCTGCTTTGGGTATGGATTTTTCTTTAAGTAATATTACTTTAGAGAACTTTGTTTTTGCAATTTCAAATGATGTATCTAGTAGAGCATTTATAAATAGTACATTTTTAGGTTTTATAACGGCCTCAATAGTTGCACTTTTTAGTGTTCCATTTGCCTATATGAGTGTTGTTAGGAAAAACAAGATTGCAAACTTTTTAAGTCTAATTGCTGATGCCCCATTTGCACTGCCAGGAATCGTGCTTTCTATTGCCTGTATTATAGCTTTTATTCGCCCTCTTCCTATAATCGATATCTCTTTATATAACACTATTTGGATTATTTTAGTAGCATATTTGGCTAGATTTTTAGCATTTGGAATGAGACCTGTGATTGCTTCTATGATACAACTAGACAGATCGCTTGAAGAGGCAGGCGAGATTGTGAGATCAGATAGTTTTGCCAGATTAAGATACATAATCCTACCTCAAATTTTGCCTTCAGTTATGGCTGGAGCGGTGCTAGTTTTTATGGGTGCATTCAATGAACTTACAGTCTCCTCTCTTCTGTGGTCAGTAGATAATGAAACTCTAGGAGTTGTTATTTATAACCTATACGATGAAGGAAATGCAACAGGAGCAGCAGCGGTATCAGTTTTAACTGTAATCGTAACACTTATAATAGTTGGAATTTTATCATTTTTCGCCCGAAAATTACCTAAAGGAACGCTTCCATGGCAAGCATAAAGCTTAATTCGCTCAGTAAAAAATTTAACGATGTAACAGCACTTGATAGTGTTAATTTAGACTTTAAAGATGGAGAGTTTATATCTCTTCTAGGACCTTCTGGTTGTGGGAAAACCACTCTTTTGAGGATTTTAGCAGGCTTTGAAGAGGTTAGCCAAGGAGAGGTTTTTATAGATGAAAAATTGGTATCTTCAAAAGATTTTCATATTTTGCCAGAGAAGAGAAACATAGGTATGGTCTTTCAAGCTTATGCACTTTGGCCCCATATGAGCGTATGGGACAATGTATCTTTTGGGCTGAAAATTCAAAAAAAATCTAAAGTATTTATAGATAAAAGAGTCAATGAAGCACTTGAAGTTGTTGGGCTTGGAGAGTTTAAAGAGAGAAAGCCTGCTGAGTTATCTGGTGGACAAAAACAGAGAGTCGCACTCGCAAGATGTATGGCGATGGAGCCATCTCTCATACTGTTTGATGAACCACTAGCAAATCTAGATCTAAATCTAAGAGAGTCTATGCTTCAAGAGTTTCTTGATTTTCATAAAAGATTAAAATGCACTATGGTCTATGTTACCCACGATCAGGGTGAAGCCATGGCATTGGCAGATAAAATTGTTGTTATGGAAAAAGGAAAAGTTCTCCAAGTTGGAACTCCCAATGAAATTTATCACAAACCAAAATGCACAAGAGTTGCCGAGTTTGTTGGAAGAGGAATAGTACTAAATGCTACTATTAGTAGTGTAGCTAATAAAAAAGCAACAGTAAATATTTTTGGGAAAAATTTTGTAGTTTCTTGCGATAAGGAGAACTTAAAAGTTAATGATAAGGTTAAAATTTCATTAAAGAGTGAATTTTTAGAGATTTGTGATGATGGTATAGCCTCAAAGGTGGAATCTAGCATATATCAAGGAGCTTATTGGAGTATTTTACTCAAAAGCACAGATGATGAAACTATAAAATTTAGACTAAATTGTTACAATAATCCTCCAAAAGAGGATGAAGTGGTTTACATTAAAATCAAAGACGGATGGGTGATTTAGTCTAAGGCAGTACCTAAAAGGGGTCAGGGCTAAACTCTAAACTTTTTATGCTCATAAAGCATATATTGATACTTTTTATAGTTTTTGCTTAAATTTAAAAGCTTAAAAATGCAAACAAGAGTGTCTTATCTCGAATTTTCGTGCCTTTTTTCCTTAATTATGGCAAAAAGTTTAGTGTTTAGCCTGACTCCTTATATTCTGTGAGCATTTACTTAGATACTATTTTAGCTATAATAGTTAAAAATACGAGGGTATAGATAAAATGTTGTCTTTTTTACCTAAAACACCATCACAGATGCAAGAGGAATTGAAAGTAAAATTTAGAGCTAAAAGAAAAGCTTTAAAGATAACTCAAGAA
>JALSME010000067.1 GCA_026987955.1 Sulfurospirillum sp. | reverse complement strand
AAAACTTTGTGAGATTGAATTTTGGAACTACAAAATCACTGCTAAAAGAGGGGCTAAAAAGAGTAAAAAAAGCAATAGACTTCTTGCATAACCCCTTGTAGTCTTAACAATCCATAGAGAGATAGGCGCTAAGGTTATTAGCTCTTATTTTGCTTTTCGACTATCTCTCTTAGTTCTCTGATTTCTTCTAATAGAGTATCTAATTTTTGACTATCTTCATGAATCTCATCTTGCATTTTTTTATCTTGTATTTTTTGCATTTCACCAATAATAACAGCAACAAAAAGATTAAAAAATACAAATGCAGCAATAATTATAAAGCTTACAAAGTAAATCCAAGACCAAGAATGAACTTCCATAGTCTCGTACATAACATCTGTCCAGTCCTCAAAGGTAAATACCCTAAAAAGAGTAAGCATAGAAATTAGAAAATTATCCCATAAGCCAGAAGGCATATCTGCAAAAATAAAACTTCCAATAATTGCATATATATAAAATATAATAAATAACAATATGACTATATCGATAATAGAAGGGATTGCTTTTATAAGCATATCGATAATAGACTTAAGCTCTGGTCTAGCAGTAAAAAGACGAAGTATTCTAAATATTCTCATTAATCTTGCAATTGCTGCAAAAGAACTATTTTCTAATGGCATTAGTGTTATCAAAACAATTACAAAATCAAATATATTCCAACCACTTTTAAAGAAATTTCTAAACTTCTCTTCTGCTATCATTTTTATAGATAACTCTACAACGAAATAGATAGTAATAGTATAATCAAGTATATAAAAAAAAGGACCTAGTGGCTTAGCAACTTCATCGATTGTTTCAAAACCAAGAATAGAGGCATAAAATATAATGATAGCCGTAGTAAGATTAGAAAACCATCTAGCATCTCTAATCTTTTTAACTTTATTTATAAATTCATTATTGTTCATATTGAACTTATATATCCTGTTCTACTATTTCTTTAAATTTTCCAAAATAGATATTTTTCATTACTGTTAAATCTAAACTTATATCATTACATCTAAAGCCACTCTCTTCTACTTGCCCAATTTTTGTTGCTGTTAAACCAAGTTGTTTTGCCATGTTTTCAAAAACTACTTCATTTTTAACTTCAACAATAGCTCGAGAGAAGCTCTCTGAGAAAATATCTTTACTATCATTGAGTTCAATGTTGCATGTAATACCTTTTGAGCTTACTGAACTCATTTTTGCTAATGCAATAGCAATCCCACCAACATTCACATCTTTTGCCGCACTTATAATGTCTGCTTTATTTGCTTCAATGATAAGCTCCCAAAGAGCAAGCTCTTTGTCATAATCAATCAAAGGTAGTTTACCTTCTACCTTCCCATAAAGCTCTTTCATATAGAGACTTCCACCAAATTCACTTCTTGTCTCACCAACAAGATAAATAGATGCTCCAACCTCTTGAAATGAGCTAGGAAGAACTTTGCTAGCATCATCATTGACACCAACCATTGCAATAGCAGGAGTTGGATAAACTCCCTCTCCATTTGTTTCATTGTAGAGTGAAACATTACCACTTACAACTGGAGTATTTAGCTTTGCACATGCCTCTTTAATGCCATAGCAACCTTCAGCAAACTGCCACATAATCTCTGGATTTTCTGGGTTACCGTAGTTCAAACAGTCCGTAATTGCAAGAGGTCTAGCACCGCTCATTGCAACATTACGACCACTCTCCATAACAGCTGCTGCTGCTCCACCTTTTGGATCAATATAGTTATAACGAGGATTACAATCACTACTCATAGCAAGTGCTTTTCCATTCTCTTTTACACGAATACAACTAGCATCTAAGCTACCTGGTGCCTTGATAGTGTTAGTTTGTACCATTGAATCATACTGCTCAAAAATCCAAGATTTATCGACCACTTCTACTGAGCTAAAAAGCTTTTCAAATGCAATTTTATTATCTACCTTTTCAAAATCATCTATACAAGTTGAATTTATTTTATCTAGGTAATCAGGGCGACAAACAGGTCTATCATAGATTGGGGCCTCTTCTCCAACAGGTAAAACTGGAATATCAGCTACTCTCTCTCCATGCCAAAAAAGTTCCATATTACCAGTGTTTGTTACTTCACCTATAACTTCGGCATCTAAGTCCCACTTTCTAAAAATCTCTAAAACTTTGTCTTCATAACCATTTTTAGCACATATTAACATACGCTCTTGAGATTCACTCAACATAAACTCAAATGGCTCCATGCCATCTTCACGAGCAGGAACTTTATCTAAATGCATAATCATACCTGAACCAGAACGCCCAGCCATCTCAAATGAGCTAGAAGTAAGACCAGCTGCTCCCATATCTTGAATACCTACAATATAATCATATTTAAAAAGTTCCAAACAAGCTTCAAGTAAAAGTTTTTCTGCAAAAGGATCACCAACTTGAACAGTTGGTCTTAAAGATTTATTCTCCTCTGTAAAGCTATCACTAGCCATAACAGCACCACCAAGTCCATCACGACCTGTTTTACTTCCAACATAAACAACAGGATTACCAATACCTTCAGCTAAACCATAAAAAATCTCATCAGTTTTTGCAAGTCCAAGAGTAAAAGCATTTACAAGTATATTTCCATTGTAACTCTCATCAAAAGAGGTCTCACCACCAATAGTAGGAACTCCCATACAGTTACCATAATCACCAATCCCAGCAACAACACCACGAACTAAGTATCTTTGATGATGACTAATTTTGTCATTATTTGTAATATTTCCAAATCTAAGTGCATTCATGTTGGCAACTGGTCTAGCTCCCATAGTAAATACATCTCTCAAAATCCCGCCAACTCCTGTTGCAGCACCTTGATAAGGCTCAATAAAACTAGGGTGGTTATGACTCTCCATTTTAAATACAGCTGCCATACCATCACCAATATCAATAACACCAGCATTTTCACCAGGACCTTGAATCACCCATGGTGCCTTAGTTGGGAATCCATTTAGGTACTTTTTACTAGATTTATATGAACAGTGTTCACTCCACATTGAGGAGAAAATACTAAGCTCCAAATCATTTGGCTCTCTACCCATGATTTTAAGAATATTCTCATACTCATCCATCGTTATTTTGTACTTTTTTAAAACTTCTTGTAAATTTTCCATGTATGTATACCCATCCTAAATCAAACTAACGCATAACAGGAGTGCAAAGAGGTGTAAGATTTGAATTTAAAAATATACAGGACTGCTTGATGCCGTTCAAATATTTTTATATTTAAAGATTATGCCTTTTTGTACTCCCCGTAGGGCGTCTCTATTTTACTCACTCTCTTTGTTAGATAACCTCAAACATAGCTTAGGCTATGCTTGAGAACATCTGTCTCAATAGTGAACAAAATAGAAACGCTGTTATGCGTTAGTTTGGTTTAGGATGGGTATAAACCCTATAAGATAAAATTGACTTATTTTACTTAAAAAGTACTAAATAACTATTTAAATCCAAAATATTATTTAGAATGGGTATAAGTACTTACTTACCTAAACAAAAACTTCCAAACATTTTGTCTAGTATTTCTACTCTATCAAAGTTTCTTGAGATTGTAGATATACTCATAATTGCCTCATTGAGATGAAATGCGAACAATTCAAGCTCACCTTCACTAAGAAGTTCAACACTTGTTTCAATACTTTCAAAAGTAGATTTTACTGCTTCCATTTGGCGTTTTGAACTAAGAAGAATAGTATCATCTAGTGAACTTTTATCTAATATTTTTTCTATTTTTAGGGCAATTTTATCTGTTTCTTCAAAACAGTTTAGTTTTATAGGCTCTACATGTAGAGCAGTTAGGTCTAGTTTAGCTTCAAGGTCACTTTTGTTAACAATATATAGAATATCTTTTTTATCATATGCTTTTAACATCTCAAGAATTTCTCTATCTTCATCATCAAATTCTCTTGAGTTATCGAACATGGCAATTACTATATCTGACTCATCTATGGCTTTCTTTGAACGCTCTATTCCTATCTTTTCAATAGCATCATTGGCCTCTCTAATCCCAGCAGTATCAACGATTTTGATTATGTGCGTACCGATTTTAATATCTTCTTCTATGGTATCTCTTGTTGTTCCTGCAATGCTGCTTATAATAGCTCTATCATAGTTCAACAAAGAGTTTAAAAGTGAGCTCTTGCCTACATTTGGTTTACCAATAATAGCAACTTTAAAACCTTCTATAAGCCCCTCTCTTCTTTTTGAGCTATCGTATGTTTTTTTAAGTTCAACTCTAAGACTATCAAGTTTGAGACTAATTTGGTCCATTAAATCTTTAGGTAAATCTTCTTCTGCATAGTCAATATTGACTTCAACAAACGCAAGAACTTCAACAAGATTATCGCGAACACTCTCGACAAACTCTTTAACTTCACCCTTCATTTGACGAGTCAAAATTTTTGCAGCATCTGTACTTTTTATCTCTATAAGCTTTGCAATAGCTTCAGCTTCACTCAAGTCTATCCTGCCATTTAAAAATGCCCTTTTAGAAAATTCTCCTGGCTCAGCTAGTCTAGCACCTTGATTTAAAACTTCATTTAAAATCATATCAGCCACAACAATACCGCCATGACACTGAAATTCTATAACATCTTCAGCAGTGAAAGAATGAGGTGCCTTAAAATAAATAACTAAAGACTCATCAATAAGATCATTTTGGTCATCATAAAGTGAAGTTAAAGTGGCATATCTTGGAGTAAAACTGTTTTTCTTTGAGAGTTTTTTTGCTATATCAAGTGAAGCTGGTCCACTCAAGCGGATAACTGCAATTGAACCAACTCCATGACTTGTTGCAATAGCTGCAATGGTATCCATTATTTCTTTTTGTTAAAGTCATTGATAACGATAAATCTACCGCCTTCTCTGCCTGACTTGATACCCACATATTTATCTGGAAACTCTGCTCTAAGAGCTTCAAGGGCAATCTTCACTAAGACACCATCTAAGATTTTTGTTTGTGCTCTTCCTGTGTTGTTAATACGCTCTATAACACCAACAAGATACTTAGAAATCATCTCTTCTTGATTTTTCAAAAACTCTGCTATTTCAAGACGGACATTTAGATTATATTTGATATTGATCCAATTATATAGAAGATATGAAAGTGATTTGTATCTATATCCCTCTTTTCCAATAAGAAGAGCCGAATCTTCTCCACCAAACTCAACCAAAACCGTATCATCACTGTATACTTCTACTTTAATTTCATTTAAATCAAAACAACTATGAGAAAAAAGATTATTTACATCTTTTTTAATTTCCTCAACCGCAATTCCTATTTCAACTTTTGGCTTTTTATTCTCTCTTCTTGGTCTTGAAATCTCTTTTTTAGTATCTTTTACTTTATCATCATTTTTTAGTATTGGCTTTTTAGGAGATTCCTGTCTTCTTTTTTGTTGTTGCTTTGGTTTAAATTTCTCTCTGGTTTCTACTTTTTGCTCATCTTCTAAAGGGGTATCAATCTTTTTACTCTTATTTCTTCTACTCTTAAATTTTTTAGATCTATCTGTATTTTCACTTGAAGATCTATCATTTGTTCTTCTTGCTTCTACTATAGCAATTTTTTTAAACATACCTAAGAATCCAGAACTTGGATTTTGAATTACTTCAAAAGTTATCTGCGTAACAGAGCATGTTAGCTCTGCTGCAGCTTTTGAATATGCCTCTTCTAAAGTTGATGCCTCTATTCGTATCATTTTTTAGCCTTTTTTTCAGTTGCCGCTTCTATTTCCTTTTTCTTACCTTTCGCAAATAAGGAGTTAACATAGTACTGTTGTGCTATTGAGAAAAGGTTGTTTGTAAACCAGTAAAGTGTAAGACCAGCAGGGAATGTTACAAAGAAAAATGTAAATATAAGTGGTAAAAACTTCATAATTTTTTCTTGCATAGGATCTGTAAAGTTTGTAGGTGTAATTCTTTGATGTAAAAACATCGTAATACCCATAGCAACAGGAAGTATATAGTAAGGATCCATAACAGCCAAGTCATCAACCCATAAAATCCACTCTGCTCCTTTTAGTTCAATCGCATTTTGCAAAACTCTATAAATTGCAAAAAATACAGGTATTTGAAGGAGCATTGGAAGACAGCCACCCATTGGGTTTGCTCCCTCTTTTTTATAAAGCTCCATCATGTGGGTATTTAGTTTTTGCTTGTCACCTTTGTACTTTGCTTGGAGCTCTTTTATCTTAGGACTAAGAGCTTTTAGCTTGTTCATAGATACCATACCTTTGTATGTCAAAGGAAATAGAACAAAACGAATTAAAATTGTCATAAGTACAATTGCCCAACCCCAGTTACCTACAACAGAGTGTAAAAATTGAAGTAACATAAAAAGTGGCCTAGATATAAAGGTAAAAAAGCCGTACTCGATAACATCTGTAAGTCTAGGATCAATTGCAACTAAAACTTTATGATCTTTTGGACCAATATAACCACCTAATTTAAGATCCTCTTTTCCTTTAACAAAAAGAAGTGGAAAGTCATCTTTTGCTGGAGTAACAACAACATCCATACCAGTATCAAGGTTATAAAACATAGTTGCATAGTATCTATCAGTTGATGCTGCAAACTTTGCAGCCATAGCACCTTTTTCACCAACAGCATCTCCACTATCAATCACTCTTAGTGTATCATCTGCCTCTTTTATAAGTGAACCATGAAATGTCATCTTATCTACTGCAACATTTGGTCTAAAACCAGGAGTAATAAAATAATCTTTTGCACTATCTAACTTTACTTCAAGATGATAGTTACCATTTGGAAAAAATGTTAATATTTTCTTTACATGTAGACCATTTAAAGATTGTGTTAGCGTAAGGCTACTTCCACCCTTTTTAACTTTTAAATTAGATACACTAGATGTATAAGAAGTTGCAAAAGCTTGAGTATTTAGTGTTGTATCTGAAAATCGTATTTCTAACGGGTATGCACTACTCTCAATGTCAATAAGCTGAAGTCTATTACCATTTTCATCTGTATACTTACTCTCTTTTAGAAAAAACCTACTAATACGACCTAATCTATCAATATGAAGTTCATAATTATCAGATATAACCTTAGCTATAAGCTCCTCTTTGTTTTCAGAGGTTACAGTTGTGTTATTTGTTGGTACATTTTCTTTTGTGTTTATAGATGGTGAAGATGTTGGTGCAATTTGTGATGCTGTACTCTTCTCTACTTTAGTTGTTGGCTCGATTGCTACATCTTTTTTTGGTATAAAAAAGTAGTCATATGTTGCGAAGAATAAAAATGATAAAACCGTTGCTATAATTATTCTACTCTGATTACTCAGTTTGTCTATCACGGTGTTCCCTTGTAAGAGGTTATATAAAAGCCTTTATAACATAAAAACTTTTAGAGTCTTTTGGTACAAACCAAAATATAATATCTGCAGAATTAGAAGCTGGACTTAACAAAAGAGAGCTATGAAAACTTTTAGTTATAACAGGATAGTCAATTCCCCCAGGAAATAACTGGTTACACCTTAAAATTCTCAATAAACTGTAAAAACAAGCCTTTATAAAACCGTTATGTAGTATCTGCCACTTAGCATATTCTGAACAAGTAGGATAGTACCTACAACTTCCATAACTAAATAGTGTAAAGACTTTTTGATACAATTTTAGGACAAAAAGTGCCAAACTCTTCATGACTTTAGACATTCTAGCCTCCGAAGAGACCAATTAAAGCCTTTTTTTAACTCATCATATGTCATCTGACTCATTCGTTCTTTTGCTACAAATACATAAATACCGTCTACCAAATTCTCTTGGTTATCAAAAAACAGTGCACGCATTCTACGCTTTGCTTGTGCTCTTTTGACGGCATTACCAACTTTTTTGCTAGCTGTAAAACCAACCTTCTTTTCTGAACCTTTTTTAAAAAAGACAACGACACCATCAGAGTGCCATTTCTTTGCGTTCTTATAAACGTTGGAAAATTGACTATTTTTAGTCAATTTTCCAAAACGACTTATAGTCCTAATCTCTTTCTACCTTTAGCACGACGAGCTGAAATCACTTTACGGCCATTCTTTGTTTTCATTCTTGTTCTAAAACCATGAGTACGCTTTCTTGGAGTACTATGTGGTTGATATGTTCTTTTCACCAAAAATCCTTTGTTAAGTTTGTTTTTTAGGTACGGATTTTACCTTAATTTTACTTAAACACAAATTATGCAATATCTAAAACCTCTTTTTTTAATACCTCTTTATCAATCTTACCACTACTATTTGGGCTTGTTTGTGGTAATTTCTGTTTATATAGTAAAACTGAAGGTATCATATGATTTGGCAAATGTTTTTTTAATTCAAATATAAGGTCATTTTTTGCTATCTCTACACTAGCACTATAGGCTAATACTATCTCTTCTTCAATAAGTTCATTATCAATAGAAAAAACTGCACACTCTTTTATGGAAGGTAGATTGTCGTATACAACTTTTTCTATCTCATATGGGCTAATTCTAAATCCACAAGATTTTATCATATCATCCTTGCGTGAGACAAAATATATATAACCCTCTTCATCTTTATAGACATAATCCCCACTACATACAACTATTTCATCTGTTAAATCGCCTTCTAGATTTACTATCTTTTCTAAAACCTTAATAGATTTATATAGTTTTTGAGTCTGCTCTTTTGCATTCCAATAACCTTTATAGATGTAACTACCGCGGTGAATTAACTCACCTACTTCTCTTGGTTTACACTCTTCTCCATCCTCATTAATAATAAATATTTCAACATCAGGAATTGGTTTTCCAATTGATTCTGGTCTAATTTTTAATTGACTTGGATCTAAGTATGTAGAGCGAAATGCCTCCGTTAAACCATGCATAGAGTAGAATTCAGCATTGATATAGTTTGTATCTATATCGTTTATCATCTTATCTGTTAACTTTCCACCACTACTTGTAATTTTTCTTACATTCGATAAAAGTTTAGGATTTGGAACTCTATCATCGTCAAACATCTGTGTTATATGAATTGGCATAAGAGGTAAAATCGTAACTTTATCATTTAATATATGATTAAAAAAATCAGTAGATAAAAGCATACTATGTACCGCTAAAGTAGCCCTTTTATAAAGTGAACAACATATCTGATTTATACCATAATCAAATGTAAAAGGAAGAATTCCTGAAATAACATCATCTCTATTTATATCTAAATACTCAGCAACTACCCTTGCACTATCTACCAAATTTCTATGAGTAATTACAATACCACTAGGAAATCCAGAAAGCCCAAAACTGTATGTAATAGTTGCATTTGAATGCCCACTTATATTGCACTCATACTTTTTAGTACAACACTTATATATCTCTTCAAATGAAACAATATCTCGACTCGTTGTTTCATAAGTGATAATAGTGCTTTTAAAACCAACTTCATCTATATTTTTTAGTTTAGTTTTATCTGTAATAATACAGCATATTCCACAATCATCAATAATGTGCCTTACTTGCTCAGGTTTCAATAATCTTGAAATTGGTACAAATATATAATCAGTAGACATTATTGCTAAAATTGCAATAACTTGTTCTGCACACTTATATGAATATATCCCTATTCTACTTCCTTTTGGTAAATCTAACTCACTAAGATAGTGTGCAACTTGATTTACTTTAATAAAAAGTTCACTATATGTTAATCTTTTGCTACCATCAATTAGGGCAATCTTATCTGGTGATTTTCTATTTGCCTTTTCAATAAGTGCTCTTACACAATTAATCGACATCTTTTTCTCCTAATGCTTTCATACCCAATGTCCAAATATCATAGTTGGAATCAAGTAGTATAGTTGGTATTGCAGTTGTATTTAATATTTTTTTATAAAAAAACTGTACAATTACTTCTACCTCATCATAACTTAAAACTTTTGTAATTCCGCCTGTCAAAACGATACTTTTCAATAAATGCATATTTAGTGTAATATACAAGGAAGTATGAATTGATACTTTACATAAAACAAGAAAAATAGAGAGTTGCATCAGTATCTTTGTAGCTTGTTCGCTCTCTTCCTCCAATATATTTTCCGTAACATTTAAAACATTGAGTAATTCATATACAAACTCATTATTTTTAGCTGCATATACTAGGCTATCTTTTGACTTGTATACTCCAAGTTTTTTAAAAACAAGTCTATCATATTCACTATCAATTACCATATTATCTCTTGAGAGATCCCGACTATAATGTATATCAGTTGTTGCACCACCAATATCAATAACAATAAAAGGGTTAATTACCTCAAAATTTGCATCTATATATGGTAATGATTGATTTACAATGTAAGGAGTAGAATAAATTTGGTTGGAGCTAAGAGTATAAAGCTCTTTTATATCCTCTTTCCCTACAATATCCTGCTGATACAAATTTGTAAGATACTCTTTTAAAGGCTCTTCATTTACTTTTAATTTCTCTGTAATTATGTTCTCTAATATGACTAAGTTTTCTATATTTTCACTTAAATACTCTCTATCTTTCTTACTACCTACATAAACTATATTACTATAATTTAATTTACTAAGATAACTAAATAGTTTCTCATCGAAAACACCACCAATACTATCAATTCCTCCAACAATAATAACAACATCTAAAAGCTCGCCTGCAACTGGACTATTTTCAATATTATGATAAAGAATAGTATCAATGATATTAATTCCAGAATTAAAAGCAATATTTGTTGCATACTTTAGACTAAAAGAGTTAGTAAGTCCAATAATAAGTGTACTTAATCCACCATTTGCAGATGAGCATATGTGAATTTCATCTTTTTCATACCTCTGTATCTCATCTGCGAATTTTGAAGTTAAATCATCAAGAATTGCTCTATTAAAATCACGAAATTTTTGAAATACCCCGTTACTAGAGCTAATCTTTATATAAGTACTTCCAATATCAACAAGTAACTTACTCATGCATAACTCCTATATCTTCTATAATCTTATTTATAACTGCTGTTTTATCTTCACTAAGTTTTACTTTTGATTTTTCATATGTCAAACAGTCATCACTAATTGGCATATTACCTCTCTCAATAATACGAATATTACTATGTTCATCCCTAATAGTAATAACATTGTTATGATTTATAACATGCGGTGAAAAAGGAACATCAATAATACCATTTTTTATAGAGTTAAAAACCTTTCTCCAAAGAGTATCAGCACTGTCATTGAAAACTGCCTCCATGATAGAGTGTACCTCTTTAGTCAAATTTTCTTCTTCCTCCTCATCAATAATTAGAGGCAAACCTTTTAAAACTCTAAATGTATACTTTGTATTGGCAACTGATTGTGCATTGCACTGCATTGTTGGTATACCAAACGACTCATCTCGTGTTTTAATAATAATCTTATCAGCTCTAACAAGCCTAGCTATAAATGAACTCGAATTTATAAGAGAATCAGAAAACTCTTTGTTCCTTGGAAATGCTCCCATCCACTGATGATATACTAGGTTTATAGTCGCATCTTCAATACCTATCTTTTTAGCATAAAAGTCTGCCATCTTTCTTATAACATTTGCCATAACAGCATCTTGAGTTACAGATCCACTCTGAGCAAAACTAACAGAAAATGATTTTACACCCTCCTCAAGTGAAAGCAACATCTCTAAAAGCTGAATTACAATAGTCACACAAGGAGGAACAAGTGTGGCAGTAAGTGGACCAAAAGACTCTCTGTTTATAGGCTCATTTAATCTTGAGTAGTCTGCACAAACTCTCTCAACATATTTCCAATACAAAAAAGCCTTATCTAGTGGAAAGTTTTTAGAATACGGAAGTAGATAAGTTATAGGACCTCCCTCTATCTCAAAAATTCCACTTGCGAGTGCCGTTTCTATCAAAAGTCTTGCATCAGGAGTTCCATGTCTTAAACTTACTGGTCGATTAAAATGAGTTGTCATCTTTCTTGTAGTTCTGTAACCGTGGTTTACTAAAGGATAGCCATTGAGCATATCTACCTCATTGGCTTCACTAAGATCTAGCATCTTTTTAGCACTGCCGTAGTCGTTTAGTCTTGTATGCGAGTCAATAGTCAAAGGCATAACATCGATATCAGCTTTTTCAAACTCTTCATAGAGTTCAAACTGTTTTTGATATGTTGGAAAACCACCACGAGGTTGCACTAAAGTTGTATCTGAGTTTTTAAACTTGTGAGATATAAAAAGGTCTTTACTAGCACTCCTAATAAACTCTTCTATTTCATCAAAATCAAAACTGTCTACATACTGATTTTTGACAATTATCTGCCTCTCTTTTTGATGTAGGGTCATGATTTTTTACCTAAAAATTCTTCTAGTTGGTCTAAACCGTCATTTAGTTCTATCTGATGAAATACCAAATCAAATCCATAGGATTGGTACTTTTTAACCAAGTCTTCATCTTTAGACTCACCAACAGAAAGATTACCGCCTATGACAAAAGTTACATCTTTAAGCTCATACTCTGCCATCAAAAACTGTAACTCTCTGCACCATCCCTCTGCTTCACCATTTAAAGAAGAGATTAGCAAAACATCAGCGTCAGTCTCTACAACTGCGTCTATAAACTCTTCTAAGTATGTATTTACTCCTAGATTAAAAACCTCAAAACCTCTAGCTTGAAGTGAAATGTCTATCAATCTATTGGCAACCACATGTATGTCGTTGCCCACTACACCTGTAACTACTTTATACATTTCATACCTATCTTTTAATATTAACTACATTTTATCTAATTTATTTTTAAGTTCTGATATAATCATACTTATGAAAAGTAAAATTAAAAAATATATTAAAGAGTTTATGCTATTTGCCATATTTATTTTTATTGCTAGTAATGCAATAAGTCTATATAGAAGCAGCGATTTAAATACACCGAAATTAAATTTAGAAACAGTAACGCTAATAAACAATAAAAACTACACTATAGATAAATCAAAACCTATCATGATTCACTTTTGGGCTACTTGGTGTCCTATTTGCAAGGTTGAAGCTTCAAACATACAGAAAATTTCTGAAAACTTTCAAGTTATCACTATTGCAGTTCAATCCGGAAGTGATGCAAAAATAGAAAAATATCAAAAAGAAAACAGCGTAAACTTTATGGTCATAAATGATGAAGATAGTTCACTTGCAAAACAGTTCAATATAAGTGTTTTTCCAACTACAATCATATACAATAAAAATGGAAAAGCTGTATTTAGCGATGTTGGATATACAAGTACATGGGTATTATGGCTAAAAATGCTATGGGTATAAATAAGGAGAAAATATGGGATTTTTTACAGCAGATTTATGTGATAAGTATCAAGATACAGTTCAAGTACTAGACTTTGGTTTTCACTCATATGGTGGAGTTTCCAAATTTAGTGGAAAGATTGCAACTTGTAAACTTGTGGATAATAACACAGAACTAATCAAACTACTTAAAAGCGATGGAAAAGGAAGAGTTTGCGTTGTTGATGTAGATGCAAAGTATGTTGCAGTTGTTGGTGATAAGCTTATGGGTTTTGCAAAGAAAAACAACTGGGCAGGCATAGTAGTAAATGGTTATGTAAGAGATATAGAAACCACACAAAACATAGAAGTAGGACTTATTTCCCTTGGAACTTGTCCTAAAAAAGCTCCTATGGAAAATAGTGGGAAAATTGGGTTAGACTTAAAGTTTTGGGGAGTAAAATTTATTGAAAACGAATATATATACATAGATGCTGATGGTGCAATTATTTCTAAAGAAGAGATACAAATATAGAGTGCATATCTTGCACTCTATAATAACTTAAAAAGTTATATTGTTATAATCACTATCGAGTAGATACTTGGCAACCATAGGTGGTTTAGCTACTGTTATACCTTTAAGTAAAACTGATTTGTCTTTTCCAATATTTGGCAAGTACAATGGACACACTTGAACATTTGCACCAGCTTTTATAAGTCCCATCATTGCCATTTTAGGTGTTGGGGATTTTCCATCTGGTCTTTTTACTGGTGTACTTTTTATATTTTTATTAGCCAAATCTCCCGCTGGTCCACAAAGAGTTATATTAACACTCTTTTTATGTTTTTTTATCGTCATCGTTGAAAGAACCATTGCCATCATCTGCGTTTGGGCATCTGCTGAAGTAACCAATACATTTAAACCTTTAAGCTGACCTGCACTCAATATAGATGGAACTGCTAAAGCAATTACCAAAACTGTTTTTATACATAAATTTTTCATATATAACCTCCCGAATCTTTTTTCTTAAGTATATTTAAATTAGCTTCGATAAGTATTAAATTATTTTATTTGGCTAAAATACTCAATCAACAAAAAGAAGGTAGTTATAAATTGAGATATATATGTATGGTTTTTGTAATCTTTATTTTTTTAGGCTGCACTAAATCTCCAAACAAACCTTTACATGCAAAGAGTTTAGAGAAAACCATACTAAATATGAACTCAAGTATAGCAACTATTGATGCTAAAATACTCTCTTATGAACTCACAAACTACTCGCTCAAGCTAAAGAAAATATACGAGTTAGTAAAACCACCTTTATATCATAACTTTTTAGTCAATATTGGAGCAAAAAAAAGAGGACTTTGTTGGCAATTTGCTTATGATATGTTAGCTCATGCAAAAAGTTTAAACCTAAAAAGTTTTGATTACTATATTGGTGGAGCCAACATAGATGACTACTGGGAAGAGCACAATACTTTGGTAGTTACATGTAAAGGCTGTGATTTTTCTAAGGGCATAGTTATGGATCCATGGCGAAATTCTGGAGTTTTATACTTTTCTAATGTAAAAGATGATAAAAAGTACTCTTGGAGCCAAAGAGGAGGACTTAGATGAGTGATGAAAAGTTTATACATGATGCACAAACTGTACTAAAATTTATACAGATATATTGTAATGACAAACACAAAGATGCTGTAAAAACAGATGGATTAGAGAAACTAACATACCAAAACAGAGCTCTACATGTAGAGGTAAAATTTAACCTTTGCGAGGAGTGTAAAAAGACATTTGACATCTCTTATAGAAACCTTCAAGAGTGCCCACACTCTGAAAAACCAAGCTGCAGAAAATGCCCAAGCCCATGCTACGAAAGACCTGATTGGAAACATGTCGCTAAAATCATGAAATATAGCGGTATGAAACAGGGACTAACTAAACTCAAAAAGTTCTTAAAAATAACCAAATAATCTTACTATAGCCATCCAAGAACAAACTAAGGCATACTAGTAAGTCATAAGTGAGATAGATGCTTTACAGATTACTTACTTATGACTTATCCAAAGGACGATAAGAGAAGCATACACTTGACTTCGTTAAAAGGTTTTAAAGCTACTAGTAGCTCTTGCAACCTTTTGCCTCGCAATTGCATACTTCTCTTATCGCTAGTA
>JALSME010000066.1 GCA_026987955.1 Sulfurospirillum sp. | reverse complement strand
TTTCAAAGTTGATTTATGTAAAATTTTTTTTACAAAAAACTCTTTTGTCTTGATTTCTTAGGTTTGAGTAATATTATAGTTACTCTTCAATGCTTAGTTTACTAAGTAAAATGTATATAGGAGTTTTTTATGTCCTGTAATACGGAAAAAAAGACCAATAAATCCATATGGTTTATACTTGCTACATTAGTAATAGGTGGACTTTTGGGAATGTTGGTGTCTTTTGGTGTTGCTGTTGGTGTGCATGAAACTTCAGGAGAGAAGTTTTGTACAGTTTGCCATACGATGCAACCTATGGCTGATGCATATCGAGCTGATGTACATGGAGGAAATAACTCCAAAGGTATAAAAGCAGATTGTGTAGCTTGTCACTTACCTCATGATGGTTTAGCAAAGTATTTATTTGCTAAAGCACAGACTGGTTTGCATGATTTTAGAGTTCAAAATTTTGGTGATTTAGACTCTATTGATTGGGAAGCAAAGAGGAAACATGCTAAAAATTTTGTTTATGATTCAGGGTGCATGAGTTGTCATGTAAATCTTCGTGAAGCAACAACTTCAGATCCTAAAGCTTTTATAGCTCATAAGGAATACTTTGAAAAAAGAACAGATAAAAAGTGTGTTGAGTGTCATAAAAATGTTGGTCACCATGTTCTTGGTGATTATATTAAAAAATAGATTCAATCTACAAAAGGGAGTATATAAAAATGCTTAAAAGATTGTTAGTAATACTTGCAGTTATTGCATCAGGTGCATTTGCTGCTAGTATTGGAGATGTTAGTGCTGTTAAAACTTTAAAAGTTGAAAGAGGTCTAACTAAAGCGGGTAAAAGTTGTGTAGAGTGTCATGCTAAAACGACTCCAAATCATGTACTTGATTGGAAAGATAGCAGACACGGACATGTTGGTGTTAGCTGTATAGATTGTCACAGTGTAAAAAAAGACAACCCAATGGCAGCACAGAACTGCCCAGGTGTAAAAGGGACAGATACTTATGTTTCGGTTCTAGTAAGTCCAAATACTTGTGCAAGGTGCCATCCAAATGAAGTTGAAGAATTTCACCAAAGTGGACATGCAAGAGCTGCTTTACAAATTCGTGCAAAAGACAGTATGCAAGCTTTAATGAAAAAGATAGAGGGTAGAGGTCACCCAGAACTTCAAAACTCTCCTGAAGCAACAGGCTGTATGCAGTGTCATGGTACTATAATAGAGCTAGACAAAAGTGGTAAGCCTACTGCTGAGACATGGCCAAACTATGGTATAGGTAATGTATATCCAGATGGAGCTGTAGGTAACTGTAAATCTTGTCACTCTGCACACAAATTTTCTATCGCTGAAGCTAGAAAACCAGCTGCTTGTGCTTCTTGTCACTTAGGACCAGATCATCCAGATATTGAGATATATAACAACTCAATGCACGGACATATTTTCAATGCAGAAGGAAGCACTTGGAACTTTGACAGTGCACCAGATGCTTGGGAGCCGGGTGATTATAGAGCTCCTACATGTGCAACTTGCCATATGAGTGGTATAGGAAACCTTAAAACTACTCACAATATAAGTAGAAGACTTAAGTGGAATATCTGGGCTCCAATATCTAAACTTAGAGATGGTGGTTATGAAACTGCTGTTAAAGATTTTGAAAACGGCAAGATTACAAAAGGTAATGCTTTAGCTGGTCACCCAGACGGAAGCAAGGCTGGTAGAGCTGAGATGGAACAAGTTTGTAAGTCTTGTCACTTGACAACTCATACTAAAAACTTTTTCAAAATGGCAGATAAGCATGTTGAACTTTACAACACATATGCTACAGATGCTAAAAAAATGATAGATGAGTTAAGCAAAAAAGGTCTAATCAAAAAAGACAAATGGGCTGATGAAGCATTTAAAAAATGGTACCATATCTGGCACCACCAAGGTCGTCGTATGAGACAAGGTGCACTAATGGGTGGACCTGATTATGCTCACTGGCATGGTGTTTTTGAACTTCAACAAAACATTAGAGAGCTGCAAGTGATTTATGACCGCAGAATGAAGACAGGAAAGATTGAAGATTAATCTTCAAACCACAAGACAAAAGGAAGTGTAATCTTCTTTTAAAAGAGCAGGAGAGATTATCTCCTGCTTCTAATTTTTAACTAGGAATATGATATGATAAATTGGTTTTTTAAATTTTTGTTTTTTTCTCTTCTTTTAAACTCATTTTTATTGAGTGCCGAGATTCTTGCAGTTGTAAATGGAGAAAACATAACTACTGATGTTGCTCCAAAAAACTTCAAAACTCTTGATGCAAAAAAGAAGAAAGTTATACTAAATAGGCTTATAGAAAAAAGGCTAGCAATTCAATATGCTCTTCAAAGTGATGTAGTAAATAGTGATGACTACAAAAAAGCGTTAAAACATATACTTCAAATGAGTGGAGATAAAAGTAAAAATGAAAATTTAGCAAACTTATTTAAAAAAGATTCATCTATAGATGGATACACTACAGAACAATTAAATAGTAAAAAAGGTCTACTTGCTTTTGATTTTATACTAAATAATATATCTAAAACTATGAAAATTAGTGAAACAAAACTCAAAAAATACTATGAACTAAATAAATACAAGTATGATACTCCTGCTATGACAGAGCTTTTAACAATTGTCGTAAATGACAAAAAATTAGCGGACAAAATAATAATAGAACTAGAAAATTCGAAAGATACGCTCCAAGCTTTTTCAAAACTAGCAAAAAAATACTCACTAGCTCCATCAGCAAATGATAATGGTTACTTTGGGAAAATTCCTCTTCAAGATATGAATGAAGCCATAAAACCTTATGTTAAAAATCTAAAAAGAGGTGAATTTACCAAAAAGCCAATCAAAACAGCCTTTGGATATCAAGTGTTTTATATACTAAATAATATCCCTGAATATAACAGTACATTTAAAGGTGTAAAAAACAGCATAGAAGATGAACTCTTAAGAAAAGAGGTAAAGTCATGGGCTATGAAAAAAATCAAAGAGTTAAAAAAATCTGCAGAAATTAAAATAAATACAAAGGTATAGCAGTTAGTTGCAAAAACTTTGAAAGCAAGGAGTTAAACAGAAAATTTGATGAAATAATGTTTGCAGATAACTTGAAATACAAAACTAAATAAAAAAAGGACTTACGATGAAATTTAAATTTTTAATTGGCTTGTTAGTAGTACTTATCAGTAGTGCTTCACTAATAGCAGTTGAGACTTACAAAATAGAAGATTTATACAAAAAAAACACTACTCTAAATAACAAGACTATTGTAGTAAAAGGTAAAGTAGTAAAAATCTCAAATGCAATTATGGGAAAAGATTGGATTCATATTCAAGATGACTCTAAAACACCGAAAAAGAACACGGTAATTTTTACTGCAAAAGTTGGTTCAGCAAAAGTAAACATAGGAGATACAGTCTTGGCAAAAGGCACACTAAAAGCAAAAGTAGACATAGGTGCTGGTTACTTTTATGATGTGCTTATAGAAGATAGTACTTTTGAAAAATAATCAATAAATACTCACACATGTAGGGAATTTGCCCTACATGTGCAATTTATAACTATTTGGTAATAATAATACTATCTCCACTAGCATTTACAACCAAACTATCCCCCTCACCTATCTCATCACTAAGTATCATATCAGCTAATTTATCCTCAATGAGTTCATAAACTGCTCTTTTTAATGGTCTTGCACCATATACAGGATCAAAACCAGCTTTTGCTATAAGCTGTTTAGCTTCACTACTTAGAGTTATAGTTATCTCTTTTTGCTCAAGTTTTTCTTGTAGCTCTTGGAATATAATATCAACTATTGAGACAATCTGCTCTAATCCAAGAGGATTAAATATAACAATATCATCAAGACGATTCAGAAACTCTGGTTTAAAGTTTCTCTTAAGCTCATTCATAACTGCATCTTCACAGTTTTGCGGATCCTCCATGATTTTATCACTTGCTATGTTTGAAGTTAGGATTATGATTGTATTTTTAAAGTCAATCACAACACCTTTGTTATCTGTTAAGCGACCATCATCTAAAACCTGCAAGAGTATATTGAACACATCTGGATGAGCTTTTTCAACTTCATCAAACAGTATAACACTGTATGGTTTTCTTCTTACAGCTTCTGTAAGTTGTCCTCCCTCATCATAACCAACATAACCTGGAGCAGCACCTATAAGTCTACTCACAGAGTGCTTTTCCATATACTCACTCATATCAAATCTTATCAAAGATTTCTCACTATCGAACAAGAAATTAGCCAAAGCTTTTGCACTTTGTGTTTTACCAACACCAGTAGGACCTAAGAACATAAAACTACCTATAGGTCTGCTTTGAGAACTAAGCCCAGCTTTATTTCTCTTTATAGCTCGTCCTATCGCTTTTAGAGCCTTATCTTGCCCTACAACCTCTTCTCTTAACTTATCTTCAATATCAAGTACCTTCTGCTTGTCAGATTGGAGCATTTTGTTTACAGGTATGCTTGTCCACTTACTTACAATAGTAGCTATCATCTCTTCATCAACACTATTTTTCAAAAGTGTTCCAGCCTCGACCATTGCTTCCCACTGCTTTTTAAGCTCTTCTTCCTGTTTTAAAAGTTCAGGAATTTTACCATATTCAATCTCAGCAGCCCTATTAAAATCACTATTTTTCTTAGCTTGGTCTGCTTCTCTTTTAAGAGTATCCATCTCACTTTTAAAGTTTGCAATCTTTTCAAATACAGCTTTTTCATTCTCAAATTGAGCTTCTAAAGACTGCTTTTTCTCTTTTGCATCACTTAACTCTTTTTCTATAAGCTTTAATCTCTCTTCATTCTTTTTGCTCTTCTCCATCAAAAGAGCCTCTTTCTCTACCATCAGAGTACTTATCTCTCTTTTTACTATGCTAAGCTCAGTTGGTTCACTCTCTATTTGCATCTTTAGTTCCGCCGCTGCTTCATCAATAAGATCTATGGCCTTGTCTGGCAAAAATCTATCAGTTATATATCTATCACTTAGTTTTGCAGCTGCCACCAATGCACTATCTTGGATATTTACACTGTGGTGTGCTTCTAAAGATTGTTTAATTCCTCTTAAAATCTGAAGAGCTTCATTTATACTTGGCTCATCTACTTTTACAGGTTGAAATCTTCTTTGTAAAGCTGTATCTTTTTCAAAATGCTTCCTATACTCTTTTAGAGTTGTTGCACCAATAGTATGAAGCTCACCACGAGCCAATGCTGGCTTTAGTATATTTGCAGCATCCATACTACCTTCACTTGCTCCAGCTCCAACTATAGTGTGAATCTCATCTATAAAAAGTATGATACTTCCATCACTTTTTACTTCATCAATCACAGCCTTTAGTCTATCTTCAAACTCTCCTCTATACTTTGCTCCAGCAATAAGTGCAGCCATATCAAGTGCTACAAGTCTTCTGTTTTGCAAGCTAATAGGCACATCATTTGCTGCAATTTTTTGAGCCAAACCCTCGACGATAGCAGTTTTACCAGTTCCAGGCTCACCTATAAGAATAGGATTGTTTTTAGTCTTTCTAATCAAAATTTGCATCATTCTATGAATCTGCTCATCTCTTCCTATAACAGGATCTAGTTTACCTTCATTTGCAAGAGCAGTTAAATCAATACCGTACTTTCCAAGCGCTTCAAGATTTTCATCACTTGTTTGTGATTCTATCTTTTTTCCACCTCTTAATGCTTCAAAATTTTTCTTGAATTCTAAAATATCTACATACTTTGAAAATATCTCTTTTATAGGCTTTTCATTTAAGTTTGCAAGCAACCAAGTATCAACAGCTAAAAAACTGTCTCCAATTTGATTCATAAGCCCTTGTGCAACATTGAGACTATCAACCATATTTTTAGATATCTTTATACTCTCTTTTGTGACAGATGAGCTTGTGGCATATTTACCTATCTCACTTTTAATCTCTAGCTCAATCGCAGATTTGTCAATATTCATTTTATTAAATACTTGATTTAATATTGAATTTGAATTTGTAACCAGCGCCCAAACTACATGCAAAGGTTGTACTTCACTGTTTTTGGAATGAAGTGCTAGACTTACTGCACTCTCTATTGCTTGTGTCATCTGATGTGTTAATTTGTCAAATATATTGTTATTCATAATTTACTCCTAGTTGTTTTTCTGTTATTATACAACTTTAGTCTATGTTTGTCAAGTTTCTTTATTATTTTTATTCATATGTCGATAATATTGCTTTAAATATAGAGCTTTATAGATTTTTTAGTAAAATTCATATATAATAAATGTTTTAATAACTGGAGAGAAAATGAAATATTTAAAATATGCTTCTGTAGGCTTTAGTGCCACGCTAATTGGCGTTACACTGATGCTCTCATCTAGCCTAATGGCAAAAGATGAAAAGGTAAAAGAAGAGAGCCGTCTTGAAGCTCTTGCTAAATTCACAAAAGTTTTAGGTACTGTTGAGCAGTACTATGTTGATGATCTAAAAATACAAGAGATTATAAATAAATCCATTCAAGGGCTTATGGCAAACCTTGATGCACACTCATCATATCTAGATAAATCACATTTTAAAGATCTTAAAATGCAAACAGATGGTGAATTTGGTGGACTTGGAATAACAATAGGTATTAGAGATGGAGCCCTTACTATTATTGCACCAATGGAAGGTACACCTGCAGATAAAGCTGGTGTTAAAGCTAGTGATATTATTTTGAAAATAAATGATAAATCTACACTAAATATGACTATAGATGAAGCAGTAGGAATCATGAGAGGAAAACCTGGAACTAGTCTTACTTTAACAATTGTCCGTGATGGAGAGAGTAAACCAATAGTAATACCAATTACAAGAGATATTATAAAAATTAACTCTGTATACACGAAAACAATAGAAAATGAAAACATTTTATATATTAGAGTCGTAAATTTTGATAAAAATGTTGTTAAAAAGACAAAAGAGGCCCTTAGTAAAAATATTGATATAAAAGGGATTGTTCTTGATCTTAGAAATAACCCTGGAGGACTTTTAAACCAAGCAGTTGGTTTAGTTGACCTTTTTGTAGATAAAGGTGTTATTGTCTCACAAAAAGGCCGCTATAAAGAGCAAAATAGTGAGTACACTGCAACACAAGCTGGAACTTTTGATAATATACCTTTAGTTGTATTGGTAAATGGAGGAAGTGCAAGTGCAAGCGAGATTGTAAGTGGTGCTCTTCAAGATCACAAGCGTGCTGTAATTGTAGGACAAAAAACATTTGGAAAAGGTAGTGTTCAGGTTATTCTTCCTGTAGATAAGGAGGAGGCTCTAAGACTTACGATTGCTAGATACTATCTACCAAGTGGTAGAACGATACAAGCTATAGGTGTTACACCAGATATAATTGTATACCCAGGAAAGGTACCTCATAAAGAGAATCAATTTATGATAAAAGAGAAAGAGTTGAAACAGCACTTAAAAGAAGAGTTGAAAAAAGTTGATAACAATACTACAAAAAAAATAGAAAACAAAACTAAAATCAAAGATGAAAACATTATCACTGAAGAAAACATACTAAATGACCTGCAACTCAAAAGTGCACTAGATGTTATAAAAGTATTGAGCATAAAGGAATAAGGGAGTGGAAAAAAGAGAATTACTCTATGAGGGAAAAGCCAAAAGACTTTATAAAACTGATGACTCAAGTCTGCTTATATCTGAATACAAAGATGATTTAACAGCTGGTAATGCAGCAAAAAAAGGCATCGAAAAGGGAAAAGGTGCAATAAATTGTAAAATTAGCACACGGCTTTTTACTCTCTTAGGAGAGCATGGCATAAAAACGCACCTAGTAAAAACAATTGATGATACAAATCAGCTCATTAAAAAAGTAGATATTATCTTAATTGAAGTTGTTGTACGAAACATTGCTACTGGCTCACTTACCAAACGACTTGGTATAAAAGATGGAACTGTGTTGCCTTTTGCATTGGTAGAATTTTACTACAAAGATGATGCACTTAATGATCCTATACTAAATGATGAACACTGCATAATGATGGACTTAGTAAAGAGCGAAAGTGATCTTGAAGAGCTAAAAAGACTTGGTCGTGATATTAACTCTATATTGAAAAAGTTTTTTGAAGAACGCAGATTAAATCTTGTTGATTTTAAAGTGGAATTTGGTGTAGATAGTGAAGGCAATATACTCTTAGCAGATGAAATTAGTCCAGATAGCTGTAGGTTGTGGGACATGGATACAAATGAAAAACTAGATAAAGATTTATTTAGACAAAATCTAGGAAGTGTAAAAGTTGCTTATAAAGAAGTACTCAATAGAATTTTAAAGTAAAGGTAAAAAATGAAAGTTATAGTAAATATACAGTTAAAAGAGGGTGTACTTGACCCTCAAGGGAAAGCAGTTCATCATGCACTAAGTGCTCTTAATTTCAAAGAGGTTAATGATGTAAGAATTGGTAAACAAATCATTATACAAGTTGATGAAATAGATAGAGATAAGGCAACTAAAAGAGCTGCAGAAATGTGTGAAGAGCTACTAGCCAATACTGTTATTGAAAACTATGAGATAGAGATAGTATAATGAAAGTTAGTGTTGTTGTCTTTCCTGGGACAAATTGTGAAACAGATACAAAATATGCCTATGAAAAGTTAAATGCTGATGTAGAACTTGTTTTTCATAAAGATGAAACTCTTCCAAATGGGACAGACTTAGTTGTTCTCCCTGGTGGTTTTAGCTATGGTGACTACTTAAGAAGTGCAGCAATTGCAAAATTTTCTCCAATTATGAAAGATGTAATACGCTTTGCAAATGAAGGTGGAAAAGTTCTTGGTATCTGCAATGGTTTTCAAATGCTTCTAGAGATGGGACTTCTCGAAGGTGCTATGAAAAGAAATGCTAGCGTACATTTTATATCAAAGTATCATCATTTAAGAGTTATAAACAATGATAATATTTTTCTTAACAAATTAAATGTTAATGATATTATCAATATTCCTATTGCTCATGGTGAAGGTAACTATTTTATAGATGAAGATGGGCTAAAAAAGCTTTATGACAACAACCAAGTTCTTTTAAAATATTGCGATAAAAATGGAATTGACAAAAATCCAAATGGTTCGGTCGACAGTATTGCTTGTATCTGCAACAAAAATAGAAATGTATTTGGTCTAATGCCACACCCAGAGCGTGCTATTGAAGCACTTCTTGGCTCATCAGATGGTGTAAAAATGCTTGAAGGTCTTTTGGAAGGCTAATGAAACAACTTCTACTTCTGCTTTTTTGTTTTACTACTATTGTTTTTGCAAATATAGACAATAATGATACAAATAAATCAATTGGTAATGCAGAAGTAAAAACAAAAACACAATCAATTTTTTTGTCTTATGAAGAGACTCCATCTACTGTATATGTAGGGGAATTGTTTACTATAAAAATAAAAGCAATTATTGCAAATGATGATTTTGAGGAAATTAAAAGCACATTTCAAAACTCAAAAAATCTAGATATATTAAACCCAGATGCAAGATGGAAGTGGTTTAGTGATAATATTTTTTATAATACATACTATATGAAAGTAAAAGATACTAATGCAACTTTACCGTCACTTACATTAGATATTTTTCTTGATGACATCAAAATAGATAGTGAGAACCTTAAAAGTATAAAACCAAATATAATTAAACTAAAAGGAACAAAATATTTTAGTGGAGTTATAGCAAAATCACTTAAAATCAAAAAAAACAAAACTACTCAATTTGATGATGAAAACTTAATTGTAGTACTTGAAATTGAAGCTAAACAAGCAAATTTGAGTGACTTTAAACTCAGTTGGGTTATTCGTGATGGTATAGATTCTAGTAGGAGTAATTTACCATATTTTAACATATTTTATTATGCTATTATACCAAATCATACAAAAGAGTTTGTATTCACATACTTCAATAGAGAGACTAATAAATTTGATAAAATTTCACTCCCTATTGTCATTACAGATGAACAAATAAGCACCCAAGTAGACTTAAATCCTGCAAAAAATAGTCTACAAATCTATAAAGATGGGGCCTATTTTGTTGTTGCACTTATATTTTTATTACTATTTATACGAAGAAGAAAAATTGTTTATATCATACTTATTGCTCTTCTTGTTGCACTTTTTGTATATGATAAAAATCTATTTAATAGTATTAAGATAGAAAAAGGGAGCCAAATAAAAATACTTCCTACGAAAAAATCTACAGTTTTTTATGTTACCAACAGAACACTATATGCTCAAAAACTTGATGAAAGAGAAGATTATATTAAAATAATTCTACCAAATGGAAAAATAGGATGGCTAAAAAATGGGAAAAATTAAAGGACTATGGATAGCATTTGAATTTGCTATAACAATTTTAATTACAAATGCCCTTATGTATATGTTTAACAGTAAAAACTACATAATAAGAAAAAAGTTTTCAAAACTTCAGTCTATACTTATGGGTGCAAAAATAAATATAATAGGAGAGCCTGATAGTAAAACTCAACTCTATCTTTTAAACCACCAAAGTCTTATTGATATCGTAGTATTTGAGGGATATGATGACAGAGATAAATGTTGGGTTGCAAAAAAAGAGATAGAAGACATACCCCTTTTTGGTCAAATAATAACACAACCAAAAATGATAGGAATTGACAGAAAAGATAAGCGTTCTATTATTAAAATTATCAAACAGAGTAAAGATAGGATAAAAGAGGGAAGAGTCATCACAATGTTTCCTGAGGGGACTAGAGGAGATGGTGAAAAACTTTTAGAGTTCCAGCTTGGTGCAAAAATACTTGCCGATAAACTAAATCTTAGAGTTCAACCTGTTGTTTTGTTAAACACTAAAGATGTTCTTGATTCTAAAAAACTTATTTGCAAAAGTGGAGATATCTCAATCATATATTTAGATGCCTTTAATCCTAAAGAAAATAAAGATTGGTTTGAGAAAATGAAAATAGATATGCAAAAAAGGTTAAATGATGAGTTGGCAAACAATACTAGCAATAGGTAGTGGTGGTTTTTTAGGAGCTATAGCTCGTGCTTACCTTAATGGATTTATAAATAGAAATATTCCCCATGAACTTCCTTTTGGAACTTTAGGTGTAAATATATTAGGTAGCCTTATTATTGGTATTTTATTTGCTCTTTTTACATACACAAGCCTATTTTCTTTATCTATGAAATCATTTTTATCTACTGGAATGATGGGTGCCTTAACTACTTACTCTACATTTGCATTGGAAACATTTTGGTTGTTTAGTGGTGGTAGTTTGCTACTTGGACTTACCAATATGTTTCTCAATGTTTTTGCTACAGTCATAGCAGCAGGAACTGGTTTTAAGATTTTTGAATACATTCTCAAGTAATAGTTGATAGTTATAGACTAAACTTTACTTACTTCTTACTTTATAACTTTAGGTTTTTTTTAGCAAACTCATGCTACAATTGCCAAAAAAAATAAGGAGAAATTTATGGCAAAACATCAATTTCAAACAGAAGTAACACAACTATTGGATCTTATGATTCACTCTTTATACTCAAATAAAGAGATATTTTTAAGAGAGCTAATCTCAAACTCATCAGATGCACTAGATAAACTAAACTATCTTACTCTTACTGATGAAAAATATAAAAAACTAAACTATGAGCCTAGAATTGATATATCGATAGACAAAGAGGCAAAAACACTAACTATTAGTGATACCGGTATAGGTATGAGTGATGAAGACTTAGTTGAAAATCTTGGTACTATTGCAAAAAGTGGTACAAAATCTTTCATACAAAACCTAAGCGGAGATCAGAAAAAAGACTCAAATATGATAGGTCAATTTGGTGTTGGTTTTTACTCTGCCTTTATGGTTGCATCAAAAATAGAAGTTACATCAAAAAAAGCACTAAGTGATAAGGCATACACATGGATAAGTGAAGGTGCAGGAGAGTATGAGATAATCGAAACTGCAAAAGAATCACATGGAACAAGTATAAAACTATATCTAAAAGATGAAGAGAGTGAATTTCTTGAATTCTATAGAATAGAAAGTATCATTAAAAAATATTCAAATCATATACCGTTTGGTATATATATGGATAAAGAAGAGACAATACCTGCTAAAACTGATGATGATGGAAAAGAGATAGAACCAGCCAAAACAGAAGTTAAAAATGTTCAAATAAACAAGGCTTCAGCTCTATGGAGAATGAATAAAAGTGAAATAAAAAAAGATGAATATAAAGACTTCTACAAGCAAATCTCACATGATAGTACTGACCCGATCCTTTGGATACACACAAAAGCAGAGGGAACTATAGAGTATTCTACCCTCTTCTACATTCCTTCAACTGCTCCAATGGACCTTTTTCGCATGGACTACCAGCCTGGTGTTAAACTTTATGTTAAAAGAGTATTTATAACAGATGATGAAAAAGAGCTACTTCCTGTATACTTGAGATTTGTAAAGGGTATCATAGATGCTGAAGATTTACCACTCAATGTAAGCCGTGAGATACTACAACAAAACCGTATCTTAGAGACTATTAAAAAAGCAAGTGTAAAGAAGATACTAAGTGAACTTAAAAAGCTGCAAAACAAAGACAGAGAAAAATATCTAGAGTTTTACAAAGTCTTTGGTAGAGTTTTAAAAGAGGGTCTATATGGAGATTTTGAAAATAGAGATGCTCTTTTAGATTTGGTTATGTTCAAATCAAGCAAACGAGATGGTCTTATAACCCTAAAAGAGTATAAAGAAGCTATGAAAGACGATCAAAAATCTATATACTATATTACAGGTGAAGAAGAGGCAATACTAAGAAACTCTCCTCTTATAGAGCAGTTTAAAGCAAAAGATATAGAAGTTCTTCTTCTTGATGAAGATGTAGATAGCATAGTTATGCCTATGGTTACTGAGTATGATAAAACACCAATCAAACCAGTTAATAACTCTGATATTGACGATGAAATCAAAGAGGATAAAGAAGAGACAAAAGAGAACGAAGATAAGTACAAAGATATACTTGAAAAAATGAAAGATATACTAAAAGAAGAAGCAAAAGATGTTAAAATTTCAAGTCGTCTTAGTGACTCTCCTTCTGTTCTTATTTATGACAAAAATGACCCTGATTTTCAAATGCAGCAGATGCTAAAACAGATGGGACAAGATAACCTTCCTAAGGTAAAGCCTATACTTGAAGTAAATCCTAAACATGAGATATTTGAAAAACTACTCTCAAAAAGTGATGATGAACTACTAAGTGATGTTTCATTTTTACTTATGGATCAAGCAAGACTTGCAGAAGGTATGAAGATAGAAGACATAAATGGCTTTGCAAAAAGATTAAACAAAATCATAGCTAAAGCACTATAAAAAGCTCTACATGTAGAGGCTAAGATATTAGCTTGGCCTCTTTCAAAAATGGTGAGTAAATATACTCGATTTTTTTGATTTTATCGTACTTTGCATATGAGAGATTTAGTTTGTCTTTTGCTCTTGTTGTTGCAACATAAAAAAGTCTTCTCTCCTCTTCAAGGCTACCACCTTTACTCATAAGCTTTCTGTTTGGAAACCTACCATCCATAAGGTCTATGACATATACTTCCGTGAACTCTAAACCCTTACTAGCATGAACACTAAGAAGATTTACCCCCTCTCCCTCACTCATCTCACTGCTTCCTAATGTCAAAGCATTTAGAAACCTCTCACTTGAGCTGTATCCACTTGCTAAGTCTTTTAAAAGATGTCCTTTTCTAAAGATGCGTCCTCTTGCCTCTTTTTTTGCCGCCTCATCAACACTTCCATCTTTTCTCGTTGCTCTTTGAGTTGCTAAGAAATCCGCAATCTGACTAAAAATCTCGGAACTCATGATATGATTTACCAATGTTTTTGGATGCTTTATACGAGTTGAGTTTTGCATGTACTTATAAAACTTATATATAAACCTTGCCCCATCGACACTGAGTCTAGCATGCTTCAAAATAGGGTTAGATAAAAAAGCTTCATCAAACCCCTCTTTGTAAAAACGGCTTACACTTCCAAACTCATGACAATCATCAAAAAGACCAAGTTGATAGTTTTTCGCTCTTACTTTAAATGGATTTGCTATATCTTTTGGATGAAAAAAACCTTGATATATATCACCATCTCCTAACTTGAAAAGTGCTTCAAAAAGCTCTTTTGATAAAGCAGAACCAACTCCTTTTGCATACTCAAATGTATGTATGAAACTCATCATATCTTTTGAGTTTACAACAACACTCACCAAATCTATCATAGCCTTTACTTCACGAGAGTCAAAAAAACCAATACCTCCCTTTCGCTTGCAAGCTATACCTTGTTCTCTTAGAGTTGCCTCTATACCATCAGCACTTGAGTTGTTTCTAAATATAACTGCTATCTCTTCATATGCTATTTTTGAAAGTTTTATGAGTGATGAAATCTCTTGATACTGTATAAAAAGCTCATTATAGATGAGAAGCTTTGGAGCTTCACACTGACCTGTGCGTGTAACTTCTAACTTTTTCTCGTATAGTCTTGGGTTGTGTTCTATTACTCTGTTTGCTAATGATAGTATTTTTGAGGTAGAACGATAGTTTTTATTAAGCTTAAATATCTGAGCATTTTTATATCTCTTATCAAATGAACCTATGATCTCAATATTTGCTCCATTGAAAGCATAGATACTCTGATCATAATCCCCCACACAAAACAAAGAACGCTTGTCAAATGCATCTATAAGCGAGTTTTGAAGTGTATTTGTGTCTTGATACTCATCCACTAAAACTTCACTAAACTTTATAGTATCATCTTTTTTAAGCTCATCTCTCATCATGATAAGCAGGTCATTGAAGTCCACATAACCATACTCTTTTTTCAACTCTTTAAACTCTTCAAATATATCTTCATAAATATCATAATAAACCCCATGTTCACTATCTTCCTCTTTTAGCCAATCTGAAAAACTAAGGTCTACTGTTGAGTTTTGATAAAGCGAAAAAAGATCATAAAGATATGACGACTGATAAGCTGAAACTGGTGAATCTATATGGTCAAATCTTCGTCTTGCATGTATAGTTTTAAGAAGAATTTTTAAATCTTTTGGCTGTTTTAAGCTTATCTTTTTGCCAAGCTTTTTTAGAAGTCTATAACTAACAGCATGAAAAGTTCCAGACTCTATCTTGCTCACAACCTCTTTACTAAAATAGTAAGCAACCCTCTCAAGCATCTCTGCTGCTGCCTTGTTAGTAAAAGTAAGAAGAAGTATATGCTCTGGTTTTACATTTTGCTCTTTAAGAAGGTATGCAATACGAGCAACTATAGTAGAAGTCTTACCCGTCCCAGCACTTGCAATGATAAGATTTGAGCCAGCTTCTGTCGTGGCTGCTTCTAACTGTTCTTGATTAAGTCTACTTAATGGCATTTGGTTCCTAAAACTTGTAATTTGGATTGAGATTATAGTGGAATTATATTTGCTTTTAGGTTAAAAAGCAGTATAATACTGCAAATTAAAGACAAAAGGATTGTTATGAGAAGAAGTGGTTTTACAATGGTGGAGTTGATATTTGTTATCGTCATCATAGGGATATTGGC
>JALSME010000065.1 GCA_026987955.1 Sulfurospirillum sp. | reverse complement strand
TGAAAAATATATATTTAGGTTTGAAGTTTGCATTTAGTTACTTCTCTATTTTGCCTGTAAGTTTTAGTAAAGATGATGATCTTTCACAAAAAAGAGTTCTATCTTTTATGCTTTACTTTTTTCCACTCGTTGGCTTGGTTATATCATCTTTGAGTATTGGACTTTTTCATCTGATTTCTCACTTAGGTTGGCTAGGAGGGCTAGTAAGTTCTCTGTTTTATGTGGTACTTTATGGTTTTTTACACAATGAAGCGGTTATGGATGTAGCTGATGGCATATATGCCAAACATAGTGGAAAAGATGCCCACAAAATAGTAAAAGAGCCAACTGTTGGGGCTTTGGGAGTTTACTGGGGAGTTTCACTTTTAGTTTTAAAACTAGGTTTGATGGTCTATATGTTAGAGCTCGGAGCTTTTTGGGAGTTTGTTTTTATTGCTGTTATTAGTCGGTTTTCATTGGTAGTTTTAATATACTTTTTAGAGTTAAAATCTTCCTTTTTGATGAGCTTAAAAAACTCTCTTGATGGCAAATATATATTGGTTTTAGGTCTTATAGTGCTAATTTTTGTAAAGTTGTGGTTTGTTGGTCTTTTGGTTGCTTATGTGAGTGCTAAAATCTGTGAGAAAAAGCTAGGTTTTATCAATGGAGATGTTATGGGAGCATCACTAGAAGTTACTGAGATTGTTCTGTTTTTTACGGTGATTTTTCTATGGGTGTAACACTTCTAAGACATGGGGCAGTTCCTGAAAAGTATCAAAAAAGGTACTTAGGCTGGAGTGATATTGGTATAGATAAAAAGCTGTTCAATATGAAAAAGGTAGAGCATTTAAAGAGTAAAAAGTTCGATTTAGTCTATTGTTCAGCTCTAAAAAGAACTGCTCAAACTCTAAAAATGATTGGATTTGAACCCATAATAGACATTAGGTTAAACGAAGTTAGGTTTAAAGACGAGGTTGAATTAAAGAGTTTTGCAGAGCTTGAAAAACTAAGTAGTTTTAAAATGGAATATCTTGATTCATACGATAAATGGTTTGAATTCATATCCAAGGAGAGTCAAAAAGAGTTTATGCAAAGAGTAAAAAGTTTTATGCTAGAACTTCCTAAGAACAGAGATATACTCATATGCACTCATTGGGGTGTATTAAGAGAGTTAACAACAAAACAGATGGAGTATTTAGAGAGTTATGAGTTATATTAATTGGTTTGAAAAACATGCCTTAAAGCATGAAAAGATTATGAAAAAGTTAAAGAGTTTAAGCGATGATGAGGTTATAGAGTACTTTTTATATGAAAATATGGTAAAAAATGAGCCAGATTTTTGCCCTCTTTATGAGCAAAATAGAAAATGTCACGACATGAAAGAGTTGAACTGCTATTTGTGTGCATGTTCTAACTTCAGATTTAAAGATAGTGGATTTAAGCAAATTAAAGAAAAAAGTTTAAAGAGTTATTGTTCTATTAACTCCAAAGATGGAGCAGTATTTGAGGGTAAAGAGGCTATTCATCAAGACTGTTCAGGTTGCATGGTGCCTCATAAAAAAGCCTTTATAAAAAAAGTTTTTAAGCGAGATTGGAGGGAGATTATGAAAGAAGTGAGTGAAGATTGACAACTTTTCCAAATACCATCACGGCAGGACTTTGCATATCTTTTGAGTCTTTATGCAAGTTTTTAAGAGTTGTAATTTTTACTTTTTGATTCTCTCTTGATGCATTGGATATGATAGCCACTTCTAGGGTTTCATCTACATTTTTACTTAGAGCCATCTTTTGTATATGCTCACTAAGGCTTAGCCCCATCAAGACAACTGTTGTATGGTTTTGTATGTGTAGAAGTTCTATCCAGTCAAGGTTGATTTTAGCATTTTTAAGGTGTGCTGAGACTACTGAGAAGTTGGTAGCATAATCTCTTGCAGTAACAGGGATACCAGCAGTTGCAACCCCTGCGATACTTGAGGAGAGTCCATTTATAACCTCAACTCTATACCCCTTTTGAATCAAATCCATAGCCTCTTCAGCCCCTCTACCAAATATATATGGATCACCACTTTTTAGTCTTGCAACTTTAAGCCCTTTTTGTGCATAGGAGAGAATTAGCTCGTTTATCTCTTCTTGGCTTTTAGAGTGAGCCCCTTTTTTCTTACCCACAAAAACTTGCTCGACACTATTTGGAAGAAGATCTAAAATCTCTTGTGTAACAAGCTGGTCATATAGTGCCACATCTACTATCTGCATAGTTTTATATGCCTTGATTGTAAGAAGCTCAGCGTCACCCAATCCACAGCCTATAAGGTAAACTTGTGAAAAAGAGCTTTTAATATCTTTTTTAATAGTGTCTATTTTTCCTAATGCTCTATTTGCTATTTGTTTGAGAGTTATCTCTTCTATATCATCTGGAATTATTTTTTTTATTTCGTCTCTTACAACCTGAGTAACAGTCGGAGATACCCCATCGCTAGAAATCGCAATTTTCAGTTTTCCGTAGTTAAGAAGTGAGCTAAAAAAGAAATCACATAATTTTGGCTCATCAACTACATTTAGCAAGAAGTTTTTTTGTTCAAGAAGAAGATTTGTTACATCTTTTGAGCCTGTTGCATTTACAACATACTCAAATCCCTTGGTATCATCTATCTCAAACTTTTTCAAACTTTTTTCTATATGTAGGTCTTCAAACTCATCTATATACTCTAAAGATATTACTCTAAAGTCTATATTATTAGCAGACAAGACTTTTGCTTTGTGAAGTGAAACTTTTCCACCACCTATAAGCAATATCTTTGGATTTTTAAGAAGTATTGGGAGTGAATTCATCTTTACTCACACCACTCAACAAATTGACTTATCTCACTAAATACAACAGCTCTATTTTTCTGGTCTATCATTTTTAAAATCATCTGCGCAAATTTTTCCTCAATATTTTCTTTTTTGAAGTTTATCGTTTTAACACCCCAAATAGACTTAATCGGTGTAAAATTTTCATATATATCATAAGGCTCTTCTTTTACTATAGCTTTATATAGTGTTCTACCTATCTCAAAAATCTCAAAGTTTTCATTTTGTCCTGTTTTTACTCTCTCTTTAAATCCTATATCAATATCAAGATTATGTTTTCTTATGTAGGCTAGTAGCATCATCATAAAACCAATACAAGCTTTACTGTATTGAGCTAAAACTCTAGTGTTAAACTCCTCAAAACTTTCTGATTTTTGTTTTAGTCTGCGGTATTCTAAAACTAAAGACTCAACATAGTACTTTGAAAACCTAAGTGGAACTCCTTTGAGTATGCTACTTCCAATTCTGGCATGACCTCCTACTTTTCCGCCTATGTGTATATGGACACCATACTCGCCAACTCCATTAACTTTTGCTTTACACCCTTCAAAGCCTATGTCTCCTAGGTCATGAAGTCCACACCCCTTAACACAACCAGACCAGTACATACGAATCTTGCTATCGCTTGGAAGAGGTACTTTTTCTTCGAGATATTTTGCCATCTCAATAGCATCTGGTTTATTTGGTATGACACCAAATTGACAATGCTCTTCTCCGGCACATGCTATAAGATTGTTTGCATATGTTGAGCTGATATTTTTGTATTTTTTGTATAGATTCTCTTTTAGAAGTGCATCTATATGGTCTTTTTTTATACCCATCAAGTATAGATTTTGTTCTATATCAACTCTTAAATCACCACTACCATACTTTTGTGCTAAATTAGAAGCTTCTATCATGTCTGTACCTGTAAAAATACCTGCTAAAACTACAGTATTTATGGCGAAGGTTTTATCTCTTAGAAGAGTTTTGCCTTGGTCTGCTGTTTGGTTGTGCATTCTTGTTAGAGTCGCTCCTGCAGTTGGAAAATCTATTTTTGCATACTCTTTGATTGCTTTAGCTATATTTTCTATTCCAACACTTTCAATTAGAAAAAAGAGTCTATTTCTGTTTCTATTGTCTCTAAATCCATACTTTTTAAATATCTCAGTAATCGCTTCATATGCCTTTAAAACATCTTCATCACTTTCTAAAAATATATCAGCATCTTTTGCAATCTTTCCAACTTTTCCTCCAAGATACATATTGTAACCATATATACCATCTTTTTGAGCTAGAACAAAACAGCAATCATGTCCAAAAACATTACATCTGTTTGCAATTGAGCCTGATATAGAGGTGTTAAACTTTCTTGGTAACGCACTAATCCACTCTCTGTTGTAAAGAAATTTTTCTTGAAGTTTCAGAAGAAGATTATGTGAAGGAAGTATATTGTCATACCCAAACTCATCAAATGGATCTGCAACAATCCCTCTAAAGTTATCAACTCCTGTTTGAAAAGAGGTTGTATCAACACTTTTTAGTCTTTTCAAAATTTCTGGTATATTTTCTATGCTTAGATAGCGAAGCTCTATCTGAGCTCTAGTGGTTAAGTCCATGTAGTCCTTGCCAAACTCTTTCGCAATACCACCTATAGCTTGTGCTTGGTTATAGTTTAGTCTTCCGCCAGGTATTCGAACTCTCATCATAAACTGATTTGGTGTTGCTGCTTTATCAAATATACCAAAACACTTTAGAAAGTATCCCTTATCTTCTGCAGGAATTGACTCATACCCATCTTTAGCAAACTGTTCTATCTTTTCATATGCACTTAATGGGTTTTTTAAATTTTTTGTTTTTTCTACTTTATTTAGCTTTGAACTTCGGTTTTTATAGGCTTCTTCCAAAATTTTCATACTTAATCCTCTAAATTTATTGTTTAATTATACTCTTAAAAGAGATTTATTTAATCACAAAATTGTTTAATTTTTAATCACAAAATTGATTTATTTTTCATTATTAGCTGTTATAATTTTGCAAAATTAAATTAGGAGTATATATATGAGTTATGTAAAACCAGATGCAGTAGTAAATCAGATGATAGCAGCAGGAACTTACAAAGCAAGCTTGGGAGCCAAAGATCTGCTTGTTAGAGGAGCTCTCTCAGGAGCACTTTTGGGTGTAGCGACTACTCTTGCTATAACAGCAGCAACACAAACTCACATACCATTGGTAGGAGCAATTATATTTCCAGTGGGTTTTGTTATGATAGTTTTGCTTGGGCTTGAGTTAGTAACAGGTAGTTTTGCACTTCTTCCAGTCGCATTTGCACAAAAAAAGATAGGGTTTAGCAAGATGATGCTCAACTGGACACTTGTATTTGGAGGTAATCTTATAGGAAGCCTTCTGTATGCAGTACTGTTTGCAATTGTAACTACAAAGTTTGGAAATGTAGATTCCACACCAGTCATAGAGCTTATAAAAAAGATAGCAGAAGCAAAAACAATTGGTTATGCACATTTAGGAGGAGATGGACTTATAACAGTATTTACAAAAGCAATGCTATGTAACTGGATGGTAACACTAGGAGTAGTAATGGCACTAACTTCAACAACTACAATAGGTAAGATATTTGCTATGTGGCTACCAATACTTACATTCTTTGCACAAGGTTTTGAACATGCCGTTGTTAATATGTTTGTAATTCCAGCTGGTATGATATTTGGTGCAAATGTTAGTTTTTCTGATTGGTGGTTATGGAATGAGATTCCAGTAACATTGGGCAATATATTTGGCGGGATGCTTTTTACAGGATTAGCACTCTATATAACACACCACAAAGAAGATGAGTAGATTTTTTGCTTTAATTTGATATAATAAGTCCAAAAACAAAAAGGCAGATAAATGGCAACATATGTTTTTGGACATACAAATCCAGATAGTGACTCAATTGTAGGAGCAATTTCTCTTGCATATCTTAAAAATCAAATTTGTGAGGAGTGTATTCCTACTAGACAGGGTGAGATAAGTCCTGAGACAAAATTTATACTTGAAAAATTTGGTTTTGAAGTACCTGAGCTTAAAACTAGCTATGCAGGTGAAGATGTTTATATCATAGATTATTCAGATTTAGCTCAAGCTCCAAAAGATATACTTGAGGCGAATATAAAAGGTATAGTAGACCACCATAAACTTGGTGACATCACAACATCAGCACCACTTGAGTGTTGGATACGACCAATTGGTTGCTCTAATACAGTTGTAAAAGAGATGTTTGACTACTATGATGTAGAGATACCAAAAAATCTTGCAGGTGCAATGATGTGTGCAATTTTAAGTGATACTGTGATCTTTAAATCTCCAACATGTACAAAAGTAGACACTAAAGCAGTAAAAGAGTTAGCTAGTATTGCTGGAATAGAAGACTATAAAGCGCTTGGAATGGAGATGTTTTTAGTTAAATCTGCATTAGAGGGTGCAACTGCTAGGGAGCTTACAACAAGAGATTATAAAAACTTTGATATGGGTGGCAAAAAAGTAGGTATAGGACAGCTTGAAGTTGTAGACTTAAGTGTTTTTGATGATAAAAAAGAGATGCTTTTTGAGGACTTAAAAGCGTTAAAAGATGAAAATGCAAATCACACTGTTATGCTGCTTCTAACCGATATCATAGAGGAGGGCTCACAGCTTTTAGTTGTAAGTGATGATGAGAGTTTGGTTGAAGAAGCTTTTGGTGTTAAGCTACAAAATAGTCAAGTCTGGTTGCCAAAAGTTTTAAGTAGAAAAAAACAGGTAGTTCCATTTTTGGAAAAAGCGTTTAAGTAAAATTATGATAAAAAAAGAGTTCTTAGTTACAGATTTTAGCGGTATAAGCAGATATCTACATAAGAACTCTACCTCATGTACTCTATATAAATATAAGGATAAAAACTCATATAAGTATGATTTTGATGAGTATACATTTGTCCTAGAGGAATATAAAACATTCAATAAACTGATACTTATAAGTAGAGATGAAGTTGTTTTAGACGAGAAGATTTTGAATCTTCAAGAGGTTAGTGATGATAGAAGATATTCAAAAGAGTATATAAGACTTTTTGGAAATCCCAAAGATTATGAGTTTGATGAAAAAAAAGTTTTTCAAAGGTGTGATGAAGTTGGATTATCTAAACTAAACTTGCATTTTAAAATGGGTATGGAGTGTAGTAAAGTGTTTAGAGTAATTTTATATAGATTAAATCAACTTTTTCTATTGGAATATGCTCAGTATATGAAAAAAAAGATAAGTTATGATGAGTTAGAAAACAGACACAAACAGCTTCTTGAAGGTGTAAAGTTATCTAAAAAAGTTTTTTATAAAAATATAATTAAAAAGATATTAGAAGATTTGGAAGATATCTATATGCTTTTAAACGATCAAGAGACATTTGATAGATATGTTTTAAATTTTCAGATGTTTATACATGAAAAAAACTTTTACAATAAAAAAGATGTTGATGAACCAATATACTTTTTTGAAAAAAAAGAAGAATTATTAGGATTGTTATGAAAAATATATTAGGACTGTTTTTGATTGCTATGTTTGTAACTTCAAGTGTATATGCAGGTGCAGGTGGAGATGCTTGGAGAGCAACAAAAGAGTTAAGTAATGAAGTTTGGGATAGTACGAAGGGGATGAGCAAAGAGGCATGGGAAGAGGCGAAGAAGAATTCAAAAGAGGCCTTAAAGGAGACAAAAGAAGCATCTAAAAAAGTATGGATAGATACAAAAAAAGAGACTAAAAGTACATGGGAGAGCATAAAAGAGTTTTTTGAATGATAACAAATTTATATACAATAAATTCGATCGAAGAGGACAAAGCAGTCATCACACTGTGCGACAAAGAGCACCCACTATTTAAAGCCCACTTTCCAGATATGCCAATTTTACCAGGTTTTATGAACTTTGATATTGTAGAAGAACTATTTTGTATAAAAATAATCTCTATAAAAAAAGCAAAATTTCTTAAAACAATAGAGCCAAATCAGGTAATCACATATGTCCGTAATAAAAACAGCTTTAAAGTGTATTGCCAAGATGAAGTAGTAGCAAGTTTTAGTTTATGAGTATTTGTGTAGTTATACCTGTTTATAATTCCCCATACATCAACGAAGTTATAGAAGATGTTTTAAGCTATGGCTACAAAGTTATTGTTGTAGATGATGGATCTAATGAGGCTGTAAAAGCTCTACATGTAGAGCTTCTAAGACATGAAAAAAATATGGGTAAAGGTGAGGCTATACTCACAGGGGCTAAGAGAGCAAAAGAGTTAGGGTTTGAATTTTTTGTTACGATGGATGCCGATAAACAGCATATAAGTAGTGAGATACAAAAGCTTGTAGATGCATATAAAAGTGAACATATCGTTATAGGCTGTCGTAATTTTGATGATGAACATGTTCCTAAAAGTTCAAAATTTGGAAGAGCATTTAGCAATTTCTGGGTCAATCTTGAGACTTTTAAAAAGCTAAAAGATACACAAAGTGGCTTTAGGATTTATCCTATTTCTATCTTAGATTTAAACATAAAAAACAGAAGATTTGATTTTGAGATAGAGGTTTTAGCACTACATAGTTACTCAAAAAAAGAGATAGTAGATGTTGATGTAGAGTGCTATTATCCACCTTCAGATGAGAGAATTTCACATTTTGATAAGCTTAAAGATAACATAAGACTTAGTAAAATTCACTCAAGACTTTTTATGCAAAGATTTTTTCTTTTAAGAGGCTTTATTTGGAATTAAACGCTTTTTTAGTAAAATAGAAGATTATATCAATTTACTATAAAGATAATAGCAATAATGAAAAAAGTTTTAGTTTTATACTACTCTCAAACAGGTCAACTTAAAAATGTTATTGATAGTTTTATATCTAAACTTCCTGACGAAGAAATTAGTGTACATGTAAGAGTTATTGAGCCAGTTGAAAGATACCCATATCCATGGAAATATTATGAGTTTACGGACGAATTTCCTGAGGCAGTGCATATGGATGGATGTGAAGTAAAAGAGATGGAGTGTCTTGATGATTATGATTTAATCATACTCGGTTACACTATTTGGTTTCTGTCACCATCATCACCAGTGGTAGGATTTTTAAAAACAGAACAGGCAAAGAAATTATTTTATAATAAGCCTGTTATTACTGTTATAGCATGTAGAGATATGTGGGTAATGGCTCAAGAAAAGATGAAAATACTTTTGGATGCTTTAGGTGCAAAACTTATAGATAATGTAGCACTTACAGACCAAGGAAAAGGTATATATTCATTTATCACAACTCCAAGATGGCTTCTGAGTGGTAAAAAAGATGCTTTTTGGATTTTTCCTCCAGCTGGAATTTTACAAAGTGATATAGAAAAAGCTTCAAGGTTTGGAGCTAGATTAAACAGTGCTTTAAAGTGTGACAAAGAGATAGATGGCAAGCCACTATTGAGTGGTTTAGGTGCAGTTGATGTCAATGGCAAGTTAATTGCTGCAGAGAAAATTGCAACAAGAAGCTCGAACATATGGGCAAAAATCATAAAACTTTGTGGAAAGAAAAAATCACTAGGAAGAAGAGTTGGTATGAGTGTATATTCAGCTTTTTTAGTTGTTTTAGTTTTCACAGTAGTGCCTATAAGTATGTTGCTAAGAAAGATTGCAAACATATTTCAAGAAGAAAAACTTAGAGAATTAGAGAAAAAATATGAAAGGCCAAGTGGCAAATGAGAGAAGTATATATAAATAGTATGGCAGTTTTTATGCCAAATGAACCAGTTGATAACAAAAATATGGAAAGTGTACTTGGTATGGTTGATGACAAACCTTCTATGGTAAAGAGGATAGTCCTTCGCTCAAATGGAATCAAAACAAGGTACTATGCGATAGATCCAATAACCAACAAAACAACACACTCAAATGCACAGCTTGCCTCAGAAGCGATTAAAAATCTAGAAAAAAGTGGTTTTGATATTGATTCAGCGGAGCTTTTAGCATGTGGTACTACAACACCAGACCAGCTACTTCCAAATCATGCACTTATGGTTCATGGTGAAACTGATTTAAAGCCTATAGAAGTTGTAAGTATTGCCGGGATTTGTTTGAGTGGACTTACCGCTTTAAAGTATGCATATGTATCTATAAAATCTGGAGAGATTGAGAGTGCAATTGCTACAGGTAGTGAAAATATATCTGCTTCTATGCGGGGAAGAAATTTTGAACCAGAAGTAAAAGCAAAAATAGATATGGTAAAAAGAAATAAAGAGCTTACTTTTGAAAAAGATTTTTTAAGGTGGATGCTTAGTGATGGGGCAGGTGCTATTGGAGTTAGTTCTAAGCCAAATGAAAACTCTATTTCTCTTAAGATAGAAAGAATATATGCAAGAAGTTATGCAAGTCAAATGGAAGCATGTATGTATTCAGGTTGTGAAAAACTAAAAGATGGTACTACTAGAGGTTATAGAGAGTATTTGCCAGATGAGTGGCTAAATAAGTCTATTTTTGCAGTAAAACAGGATGTAAAACTTCTAAATAGCGAGATAGTAGAGCAAACAGTAAAAAGACCTTTAAAAGATATGTTAGAAAAAAATATGTTTAAGCCAGAAGAGATTGATTGGTTTTTACCTCATTATAGTTCTGAATATTTTAAAGAGAAACTGTATGATGGTATGAAAGAGGTAGGATGCGATATACCTCAATCAAAATGGTTTACAAACCTTTCTACGAAAGGAAATACGGGTTCGGCATCAATCTATGTGATTTTAGAAGAGCTTTTCAACTCAAAAAAGTTAAAAGTTGGTGAAAAGCTTTTATGCTACATTCCTGAAAGTGGGCGCTTCTCTACAGCATTTATGATTTTAGAAGTAGTGTAGATGGATATAAAAAGCGTTCCTCAAGACAAATCTAAGACATATGGAAATATGAAAAAAACTCTCTATGCAAAAGATGGAGATGGCAAACTTAAAAGTGTAAGTTCAGATGGTTGGGAAGTTGAAGAGATAGCAACACAGCAAGCACTTGACGATATAGATAGTCAGATAAAACTAGCACTAAACGAGGTAAAAGAGGGCAAAAAATCTACTCTTTACTATCATATGTATGCCAAAAAGATGGACCTGCTTTTACTTTCACAAGCGACTGGTTTTTTTCGTTGGACAGTAAAAAAAGACTTCAATCCAAGTACTTTTAAAAAGATAAAGCAGAGTAGACTCCTAGAGTATTGTGATGTCTTAGGGCTTAATACAAAAGAGATAATGGAGATACCAAGTGAATAGTTTTAAGCATACTCATCATGCACACTGTGAGAGTGGAGTAATCTCCTCTATGCTTACATATCATGGATTTAAGATAAGTGAACCTATGGTCTTTGGTATATCAAATGCTCTTAATTTTGCATATATACCTTTTGTAAAGATTGGTGGTATGCCTTTAGTGGCTTATAGGAGTTTACCAAAATCTATAGTTAAAAATATAAAGAAAAACTTGAAGATAGATATGAAAATGGAGACATTTTCATCCCTTAAAAAGGGAGAAGATAGATTAGATAAACTTTTAGAAGAGGGGAAGATTGTAGGGGCACAAGGTTCTATGTATTGGCTTGAGTATGTTCCTGATGAGCTTAGTTTTCATTTTAATGCTCATAACTTTTTGATTTATGGCAAAAAAAGGGATAGCTATCTTATAAGTGATCCTGTTTTTGCAGAGGCAGTGGAGTGCTCAAAAAAATCACTAAGTAAGTCTCGTTTTTCTAAAGGAGCCATGGCTCCAAAAGGTCTTTTATATTATCCACTTTCTATTCCAAAAGAGATAGATTTAAAACCGATTATCTCTAAAAATATAAAAAAACTTTCTAAAAATATGTTAAGTCCTTTTGTCCCTATAGCTGGTTTAAAAGGTATAAAAAAACTCTCTTCGGCAATTCTTAAGCTTCAGTCTCGAGATAAAAGATATGCAAAGCTTTTTTTGGGAAATATTGTTCGTATGCAAGAGGAGATTGGAACAGGGGGAGCAGGTTTTAGATTTATGTATGCCTCTTTTTTGCAAGAAGCGAGTGAACTTTTTGATGACGATAAAATACTTAGTGATGCTTCAAAGCTTATGCTTGAAGTTGGAGATGAGTATAGAGAGTTTGCTTTAGTAATTGCAAAAGCAATAAAGTCAAAAAAAGAGATAGACTTTAAAAAAATCTCAGATATGCTACTTTTGATTGCTAGGAGTGAAGAGAGAGTTTATAGAAAACTTTTAGAGTTTAAAAGATGATAAAAATCTCAAATATTTCAAAAAGTTATGGAGAGGTAAAAGCACTAGACAATCTATCTTTTAGTATAAAAGAGGGTAGCATATTTGGACTCTTAGGTGTCAATGGTGCTGGAAAAAGTACAATACTTTCAGTTCTTAGTGGTCTAACATCAATCGATAGTGGTGAGGTTGAAATTTTTGGATTGAGTTTGAAAACAGAGTTGAATAAAATCAAAAAGATAAGCTCCATTATTCCGCAAAACTTGGCATTTTATGAGCAGCTAACAGTAAAAGAGAATTTAGATTTTTTTCAAAAGATACAAAATGGTACAGATGAAAGTTATAAAAAAGCACTAGAGGTAAACAGACTTGAAAAGCTTTTAAATCAAAAGGCATATACTCTCTCTGGAGGTCAAAAAAGACGATTAAATATCGCCATAGGTCTTCTAAATAGTCCTAAAGTCATCTACTTTGATGAGCCAACAGTTGGGATTGATCCTAAAAGTAGAAATGAGATACTTAATTCAATCAAAGAGTATAAAAAACTTGGTATTACAGTTGTATATACGAGTCATTATATGAATGAAGTTGAGATGATTTGTGATGAGGTAGCAATCATATCTAAAGGAAGGCTTATAACACAAGAGAACAATCTAATAAATCTTGAAAAGCATTTTTTAGAAATCACTAAGGAAGACAATGTTTAGTGCGCTAATTAAAAAAGAGTTTTTATTGGTGTTTCGAGACAAGCGTGCGTTAGTAGTTCTCTTTTTGATGCCAGCACTTTTTATACTTATAATCTCAGTTGCTATGAGAGATGTTTTTACTCAAGAAAGTGTTGTTTTTGATATACAAATAGTTGATTTAGATAAAAGTAAGATTACAAAAGAGATGATAGAAGATATTACTAAAAACAGAAGTTTTAAAGTACGAAAAAATGCAGATATAATCATAACAATTCCTCAAAAATACTCAAAAAGTAAGAAAAAACTTAAAATAGAGATTAAAGACTCTCTAAAGAGTGATGAGATAGAACTTTTAAAAGCAAAACTACTAAAAGATATAACAAGCTTGAAACTTAAAATTATAAAAACAAGACTCTTAGAGTTTTCAGATGAGGCGGGAGCAGCTATTGATAACATTAGTTTAGAGTCCAACGAGCTTTTTGATTTAAAATATAATAGTAAAGATGATATTCCAAATTCAACTCAGCAAAGCGTTCCTTCGTGGATAGTATTTGGTATGTTTTTTATGATAACTCCAATCTCAACTGTATTTATCAATGAGAGAAAACAAAATACACTTTCTCGTTTAAGCTCTATGAATGTGCCTGTTTTTTTGATAATCTTAGCCAAAGTTGTTCCATACCTTTTTATAGCCCAAATACAGGCATTTTTGATGTTGTGGGTTGGTATGTTTGTTGTTCCGCTTTTTGATACACCTGCACTAAGCGTAGGAGGCTCTTATGGAGCTTTTGTCTTTATGAGTCTTGCTGTGAGCATATGTGCAACTAGTCTTGCAATACTTATAGCAGTTTTATCAAAATCAAGTGAACAAGCATCAACTACTGGAGGAATCCTAACCATATTACTTGGAGCGATTGGAGGTGTAATGGTGCCAAAGTTTATAATGCCACCATTTATGCAAACATTAGCCGATATTTCACCTATGTCATGGGGACTAGATGGATTTTTAAAGATATTTCTAAAATCTGGAGGGGTGAGTATGGTTATGAGTGAAGCAACTATGCTTATGGTATTTGCTATAGTTATATTTGCAATATCTATGATTTTACTTAATGTAAAAATGAAAAAAGGTTTATAGATGTTTCAAAAATCACTACTTAAAAACTTTGTCAAATCTTTCAGTCCCCCAAATAGTAGTAAGATTATTAAACTTGTAACAAAAGAAAAATATATAGCAGAAGATGCAAACGGTGCTGAGTTTATAATGCTGTTGTCAAAAATGTTGAATTGGACTAACTGCATAAGAGAAGTAAAAAACGATACCGATATGAAAAAAGCTGATGGTATAGTTTATGATAAGAACAATAACCCAATAGTAATAATAGAGCTTAAATCAAGCGACAAAGATATATCAAATAGAGATATAATAGCTCAAGCTTTCAGATATAAAAACGAGAAACCAACTTGTAGATATGTGATAGTTTCAAACTTTAAACAACTTGATATTTATAGTGATAGTAGTGATATTTGTTTTAGTTTAGATATGACATCAACTGAAAATTATACAACACTTTATGGACTATTAAACCAATCATCACTAGAGACAAACGAGATAGCAAGGCTTAAAAACATCTCAAAATCCCAAGATGAGATAACAAAAGAGGTCTATAAAGAGTATAGTAGTTTTAGATTAAAACTCTTAAACAACTTAATAAAAAACAACCAAGAGCTATCAAAAGAAGTTATTTTTGAGTGTGCAAATAAACTTTTAGATAGATTTATGTTTATTTTATTTGCAGAAGACAGAGGTTTAATACCTGCAAACAGTATAGATGCGATTATAAAACAGTATGAAAGTTCTCAGGAATGGGACGATGATACTCCACTGTATAGCTACTATAAAAAATATTTTCATTTTATAGATGTTGGGAACGCTAAAGTAAATATCCCAAAATATAATGGAAATCTATTTAAACCTGATGAGCAGTTAGAAAAATTAGCTATAGAAGATTGCATTATAAAAGATGATTTATCTCATTTATCGGCTTATGATTTTAGTGATGATATAGATGTAGAAGTTTTAGGGCATATATTTGAGCAGTCTTTAAATGACTTAGAGAAGATAAAAGAGTCACTCTTTGAAGAACATAAAGTAGTAGATACAAGAAAAAAAGATGGTGTTTTTTATACACCTAAATTTATAACTGAGTATATTGTGGACAATACTTTAGCAAGTCTTTGTAATGCTAAAAAAGAGAATTTAAAACTTTTTGATGAAGTTAAAGATACTAAAAGAGCTAAAGAGAAAAGAAGAGAAATTCTACATCAGTACAGAGAATTTTTAGAAGATTTAAAAGTAGTAGACCCTGCCTGTGGAAGTGGGGCATTTTTAACGGCTTGTTTTAGATACCTTTTAAATGAGCATAAATGGATACAAAAAGAGTTGAGAAAATCAGGAGCTGGACTTTTTGAGCATCACGATATTGACAAACAAATCATAGAAAAAAATCTTTTTGGTGTAGATATAAATGGTGCAAGTGTCGGCATAGCTAAACTCTCTTTGTGGTTACAAACTGCCAAAAGAGATAGACCACTGAGTAATCTTATGGGCAATGTTAAGAGTGCAAATAGTTTAACGGTCGACTGGGCTGAGTTGTTTCCTGAGATTATGGCAAATGGTGGGTTTGATGTGGTTGTGGGAAATCCACCGTATGTAAGACAAGAGAGTATAAAAGAACTTAAACCACAACTCAAAGAAATATATACAGTTTATACGGGTACTGCTGATTTGTTTGTGTATTTTTATGAATTAGCTCAAAATATTTTAAAAACTGATGGGATGAATGGTTTTATATGTTCAAACAAGTTTTTTCGTGCAAAATATGGACAAAATCTAAGAGAGATGATTGTAACAAAAACAACTATAAAAGCAATAGTTGATTTTAGCAGTGTAAAAGTTTTTGAAGATGCTACTGTTGATAGTGCCATAACTATTTTACAAAAAGGATTTCAAAAAGATAATCATTTTAGTGTATCATTTAAAGATTATAAACATTTTTTTCGTATGCAACAGAGTGATTTAAATAAAGAGGGTTTTACCTTTGTATCTCCTGACGAACTATATTTAAAAAAGAAGATAGAAAGAATTGGAACTCCACTTAGTGAGTGGGATATTAGTATAAATTCAGGTATTAAAACAGGTTTTAATGAAGCATTTATAATAGATGGTGCTAAAAAAGATGAGCTTATAAAACTTGATAGAAAAAATGCAGAGATAATAAAGCCACTTTTAAGAGGGCGAGATATAAAAAAATACGAGATTAATTTTGCTGATAAGTGGTTGATAAATGTTCATAATAATCCTCCTGTAAATATTGAAGAGTATCCAATTATAAAAGA
>JALSME010000064.1 GCA_026987955.1 Sulfurospirillum sp. | reverse complement strand
TTTTGTGTTTAAAAAAACTTAATATAGGAATTTAGTTGGAATTACTAGAAAAAGTTAAAAAATTATTGGAAGAAAAGAATATCTTACTTACTGGTGGTGGTGGAGTTGGTAAGAGTTATTTGACTACTGAACTCATTAGCTCGCTTAGGCGTGAGGCGAAGCAGGTTGTTGTTTTGGGGAGTACTGGTGTTAGTGCGGTCAATGTCAATGGGCATACGATACATAGTTTCTTCTGTTTTGGAATCTCAAATAATCTGCAAGAGATGAAAAAGAACGATAAATATACAAAACAAAGAGTAAAAGAGTTAAACAAGATACTTTATGCTGCTGATTTGCTTGTGATTGATGAGATTAGCATGGTTAGTAGTGATTTGATGGAGATGATACTTTATAGACTTAAGAGTGGAAGTTTTGATGGTAGATTGCTTTTTGTTGGTGATTTTTTTCAACTTCCTCCTGTAAAATCTAGAGTCCAAAAAGATGATAGTCTATTTGCTAATAGAGAATTTGCATTTGAAAGCGATGCTTGGGATTATTTTGAGCCGTACATAGTTGAGCTTACTCGTACTAAAAGAACTCAAGATGAAGAGTTTTTTCATATACTAAGTCGTATAAGAAGAGGTGAGTTAGATAATGAAGTAGGGAATTATTTAGAAAGTCTTAGAGAGCATACTAATGTTAGAGATGAGAATCCAACCATATTGTATGGAAGAAATAGGGAAGCTGATATTGTAAACTTGAAAAGACTTGAGGAGCTAAAAAGTGAGCCAGTTTTGCTAAAAGCTAAAGAAAAAGTTCACTTTGCATCTCTACATGTAAAGCGGATTGAGAGTTGGAAAAAGAATCTGCCTGTTCCTGCTGAATTGACTTTAAAAGTCGATGCTAGTGTACTTTTTTGTACAAATAAATGGGGTTCATACTACAATGGAGAGCGTGGAAGAGTTATAAAGCTTGATGAAGATGAAGTTATAGTTGAAAAAGTCAACGGAAAAGTAGTAAAAGTTAAACGAGCAGAGTATACTTTGAGTGAGAGCATAACACTAAATGGCAAGATTGAAGAGAAGCCACTTGTCAGCCTAGAACAGTTTCCCTTGAAACTTGCATATGCAATCACAATTCATAAATCACAAGGTATGAGTATTGATTCTTTAGTTTGTAATATAGATAATATTTTTGAAAAATCTCAATTTTATGTTGCAATCAGTAGAGCAAAGAATCCAAAACAGTTGATTTTAGACTATAGTTATGAAAACTTTCCAAATCATTTAAGACGCTGCATACAGGTTTCTCAGAAGGTTGTTGAGTTCTATGAAAAATCAAAAGTAGATAGGATTGAAGAAGATACACTTTTTTGACGATATATTAGCAAAGGGGAAGTTATGAATATAGACAGTTCATTTATGTCGAGTGCATACAAGGATATCACGGCATCAGTTCAAAAGAAATTAGAAGACACTAAAGACTTAACAGCAATAGATATCTCAAATCAGTATTTGGCCGAGTATCAAATGCAGATTATGAGTGAGTCAAAAGAGGCAACTTTAAAGCAAGCAGATATATTTACTTTGTCAGATCTTGGATATAGCGGTAAGCCTATTAAAGAGCTTTCGCAAGATGAAGCTAAAGCATTGGTTGCAGAAGATGGTTTTTTTGGCATATCACAAACAAGTGAGCGTATTGCAAACTTTGTTCTTACGGGTGCTGGTGATGATGTAGATAAGCTAAAAGCTGGCCGTGAGGGAATTTTACAAGGTTTTAAAGAAGCTGAAGGTATTTGGGGTGGAAAACTACCAGATATAAGTTATGAAACTATTGATAAGGCTGTTGAAATGATAGATAAAAAGCTAAGTGATTTAGGGGCTTCAATTTTGGATTCTAATGCGTAATATAGTTTTAATTCTTATTTTTTGTCTTGTAAGCATACATGCTGAAGATACTTTTCGTATAGATAATTTTAAAGTTACTCTATTTAGTAAATTTGAAAAAAAGACTGTTGAAATTGATACTTCCATGATATTTGAAGGTCGGTATGTTGAAGAGTATGATTTCAAAATTATAGATGTGCTCAACATTGTAATTGGTAGCTTTTATGCAGAAGATTTACTGACTTCAAAAGGAAAAATAGGCTTAAAAGAGGCTATTATAAGTTATGCGAAAGATAAACATGCTATTGATATTGATGAAATATATATTCAAAAATTAAATATTATAAAACCGTTATCAGACTATAGCAATATTGTCAAAGAGCTAAAAAAAGCTGGATGCTGTAATCAGCAGTGATCATCTATTGAGTGATTATATCGTAATTAGATGGTATAGTTACTCTAAAAAGTGAGTCATCTAGAACGGTATTTGTTGTAAGATTTAGCATCTGTATCGTGACTCTGTTTTCAAGTTTGTCCATGTATGATATATAGTCAATTTGTCCGCTTTTTGCATGTATGGTATAAGTTATATCATCATAAGATGTTTCATATGTTTTTTCATCTATTTTTTTTGCACTCTTTAGTAGTTCTGTAAGATTTGGTGTACTTTGCAGATCTGTCACTATTGCTTGTTCTAGTTCTGGCTCTAGTATAACTACTCTGTTTTGATTAAAGTATATTTTTTTATTTACTGGTTTTTTATATTCCCATAAGGCTTTAGCATCAGTTGTTGCATATAAACTTCCTTCATATATAATTTTTGTGTTTTCTTCATTTGTAATTGTCTGTTTAAAGTCACTACTGATTGTTTTAAAGTCAAAGATTCCTGCAAAAAGTATGCTACTTGTTAAGATAAATATAGTAAAAATTTTCATTGTATTCCTAAATAATGTTTTATAGGTATAGTTTTATCAAAATAATAGTAAAAATATGATAAAATCTCATCTTTTAAAACGAATTGCAAAGGTAAATGTATATGTTAGGTATAGTAAGTAAGATTTTTGGAACACAAAACGATAGAATAGTAAAAAAATACAGAGGTCGAGTAAAACAAATCAACGATCTTGAAGCAACTTATGAAAAGATGAGTGATGATGAGCTTAAGGCTGTATTTAATAGCTTAAAAGAAGAGATACAGAACAAGACAAAAACCTTAGATGATATACAAAATGATGTATTTGCCATAATTAGAGAAGCTAGCAAGAGAACAACAGGGATGAGACACTTTGATGTCCAGCTTATTGGTGGTATGGTTCTTCATCAAGGAGATATAGCTGAGATGAAAACTGGTGAAGGTAAGACTCTTGTTGCTACTCTTCCTGTTATACTCAATGCTATGAGCGGAGAGGGTGTGCATGTTGTAACGGTCAATGATTACCTTGCTCGTCGTGATGCTGAAGAGATGTCAGTTATATATAATTTTTTAGGACTTAGTGTTGGAATAATTACCGCAGATACAGAAGAAGATAGAAAAAAACAATATGACTGTGATATAACATATGGAACAAACAATGAGTATGGATTTGATTATTTGCGTGATAATATGCGTTACTCTTCAAGTGAGAAGATGCAAAGAAGTCATAACTTTGTAATTGTTGACGAAGTAGACTCTATTTTAATAGATGAATCAAGAACACCTTTGATTATATCTGGTCCAACTGATAGAACTCTTGAGGGCTATAAGATAGCTGATGGAGTTGCGCAGCAACTTGTAAAAGATGTTGATTTTACTTTAGATGAAAAAAACAGAACAGTTTCTCTAACAGAAGAGGGAAATGAAAAAGCAGAAAAACTTTTTGGTGTTGATAATCTGTATAGTATGGAAAATGCAATACTTTCACATCACCTTGATCAAGCTTTAAAAGCTAGGCATCTTTTTGAGAAAGATGTTGATTATGTTGTAAGAGATGGAGAGATAATTATTGTCGATGAGTTTACAGGTCGTTTGAGTGAGGGTAGAAGATTTAGTGAGGGACTCCATCAAGCACTTGAGGCAAAAGAGAAAGTAGAAATCAAAGAGGAATCCCAAACTCTTGCAGATATTACCTTTCAAAACTATTTTAGACAGTACAATAAACTTGCAGGTATGACAGGAACAGCTCAAACTGAGGCAACAGAGTTTGCACAAATATACTCTTTAGATGTTATATCAATTCCAACAAATTTACCTATGATAAGACAAGATAAGAACGACCTTATTTATAAAACTGAGAAAGAGAAGTTTGATGCTGTTATTAATGATATCAAAGTTAGACATAAAAAAGGGCAACCTGTACTTGTAGGAACTGCCTCAATTGAGAAGAGTGAATTACTTCACTCACTTCTAAAAAAAGAGAAACTTCCACATACTGTACTAAATGCAAAAAATCATGAAAAAGAGGCACAGATAGTTTTAAATGCTGGTACCAAAGGTGCTGTTACAATTGCAACAAATATGGCAGGTCGTGGTGTTGATATTAAGATTTCCGATGAAATAAAGAAACTAGGTGGTCTATATATTATTTCAACAGAAAGACACGAGAGCCGTAGAATTGATAACCAGCTTCGTGGTCGTTCAGGTCGACAAGGTGATCCTGGTGAGAGTAGATTTTATCTAAGTCTTGAAGATAATCTACTTCGTATTTTTGGTAGTGATAAAATAAGAAATATCATGGATAGATTGGGTATAGAAGAGGGTGAGCATATAGAATCAAAGATGGTAACCCGTGCAGTTGAAAATGCTCAGAAAAAAGTTGAGCAGATGCACTTTGAGTCAAGAAAACACCTTTTAGAGTATGATGATGTTGCAAACAAGCAGAGACTTACAATATATAATTTTAGAGATAATCTGCTAGATAAAGATTATGATATTGATACCAAAGTAAATGAAATTAGATCAGAGTATGTACAAAACCTTTTATATCGTGTAGAAATTTTTGAAGCTAGTGTAAAAGAAGAGTATGATTTAGATAGTTTAGTTTCACTTTTAAAAGCTGAAATGCAAGAAGAATTCAGTAAAGATGAACTAAGTAAGTATGGCTATGAAGAGTTAGCTATACATATAGACAGTGTTTTAAAAGATAATTTTGATAAAAAAATGTCTGTAACAGATGATGAGCAGCGTCGAGAGATATGTAGAATACTCTATCTGCAAGTTTTAGATAAATCATGGAGAGATCATCTTTATCAGATGGATATACTTAAAACAGGTATAGGACTTCGTGGATACAATCAAAAAGACCCACTTACTGAGTACAAAAAAGAGAGTTATAATCTTTTTATGGAGCTTGTTGATCAAATAAAATTTGAAAGTATAAAAACTCTTCATTTGGTACAGCTTAGAAATGAAAAGGAAGAAGAGGAAAGAAGAGCTATGGAAGAGCTTTTAGCCCGTATGGAAGCTGATAATTCTGAAGGTATTCAAATGCAACATGGTAGTATAGCAAGTGAACCAATAGTTGAAAAAAAGATACCAAGAAATGACCCTTGTCCTTGTGGAAGTGGAAAGAAATACAAACAGTGTTGTGGAAAAAGTGGACCTAAAAAAGGTATTTTAGCTTAGTGAAAATAAGTAGTTATCTTGTTAAAAAATATTTGAGATTCGATAAATCTCAGCCATTTATAACTATTAGTGCATTTTTAGCCTTTTTTGGTGTTGCAATTGGATTAATGGTCCTTATTGTAGCAATGGCAATTATGAATGGTTTTGACAAAGAGTTTGAAAGAAAGCTTTTTACTATGAATTATCCTATTACTATTCATCCAAATAGTTTTAAGATGGTTAGTAGTGATGATGTAGAATTACTAGCAAAAAAGTTTCCTGAACTAAAATTTAGTCCATATATATCTTCTCAGGTTATTACTAAAAGAGGTAGAAAGCTAGAGGGTGGATTACTTTTTGGAGTTGATTTTGATAAGGAAATAGCAATTAATAGTGTCCTTAAAGATGGTATTAATGATAAGAAGTTAGAAAAGTTCGATATCGTAGTTGGAAAGCAGATAAAAGATAATTATTATCTTGATGATGGTGAAAAGCTTACTGTAGTTTTTACACAAAGTGATCCAGGAGGTCTTAGTTTAATTCCTAAGATGAAGAGATTTACTTACAAAGCTAACTTTGAATCAGGTTTGATTGCATATGATAAGCTCTACATGTATACTACGATTGAAGGTCTTTCTGCAATTCTTAGGTATAAAAAAGGCACTTATGATGGTATCCATGTATATAGTGATACACCTTTTAAAGATATCGATAGGATTAAAGGAATGTTGCCAGAGTATTTAAGTGCTGTAGGTTGGTGGCAGATGAATGGGAATTTTTTCTCTGCACTAGCTTTAGAGAAGCGGGCACTTTTTATTGTTTTGATGCTTATTATTTTGATTGCATCACTGAATATAATTAGTTCTCTTCTTATGACAGTAATGAACAGAAGAAAAGAGATAGCACTTCTTCTCTCCTTGGGAGTATATAAAGATGAAATTAAAAAAGCATTTTTTTACTTGGGACTCATTATAGGTGGAGGGGGGATGATTTTTGGAATTGCTCTTGGATTTTTGTCCCTTTATATTTTAGGATCATTTGATCTTATTGATCTTCCTGCGGATGTATATGGTTCTTCAAAGCTACCACTAGAGCTTTCTTTAACAGACTTTAGTATGATTGTATTTGGTGCAGCCATAATTGTTGCATTATCTGCATTTTATCCTGCACATAAAGCAACAGGTGTTGATGTGCTAGATACTCTACGAAATGAGTAAAATGACACAGTAAGAATGCTCACAATATTAAGTTCAACTACTAAATAAGCTTAATATTGTCTCCACAGTTATCTTTAATTAAATCTTGTAGTTTCCTAAGAAGTGTTTTAGCATTTCTACCGTCATCAGGGAAAGATACAATATTATCTTGAGTCTTTTGGTCTAAAAATGTTTGTATGCCACTTAGAAGTTCAGTGGCTCCATTCCAGTCGGTTCCAGGTAGCATAACAATAAAACTGTTTTCAACTTGAAAAAGTGCATCAGTTTGTCTTAAAATCTTTTGAAATATTTCTATACTATCAGCTTCTTTTTTATTGTACAGTGAAAAATAAATTATAGAAAATGGAGCTTCATCTGTTATACCAAATCTCTCTAGCAGTGCTATGTGGTGATCAAGCAATGAAACTAAATCTTTTTTTAAAAAAACTATACTTGACATTATGACTCCTTTATATTTTACTATTTTACAATAAATTTTCTATGTTTTCAAAGTAAAAATAGTTTAATCCATTTTGGTGTTTATATTTAAATTCTAATTTATGTGCTTTTACTATATTATCAACAATGTAAAGCCCTAAACCAAAACTTTGATGTGAGTTTTTTTCTTGTATAAATGGCTGTATATAATATTTTAGCTTTTGTTCTAAAGGGCTACCCTTACTAATAATAGATATTTTATTTTTATTTGCAGTAATGATAACAAAACTGTCTATAGAATATTTTATGCCATTGTCAATTAAGTTTTTTAGAGCAGTTGTAAATAGTCTAAAATCTACATTTAATACTAAAGAGTTATCTATCTCTAACTTAAATGCTTTAGATGGTATCATGGCTAAATCTATTGATTCATCAATGATGTCAATTAGTCTTGCTGGTTTTATGTTTTGAATACCTGCCCCTGAAGTAATCTGTTCAATTGACGCAAATTCATTTATTAGCAGTTCCATTTTTTCAAAAACACTTATAAGTCTATCTTTTTGTTTCCCACTTGGAATCATTTCTGCAGTAATACGACCCTTGGTAATAGGTGTTTTAAGTTCATGCATTATATTTCTTAAAAATAGTTGTCTAGAGTCCTTTACTTTTTTTATCTCTTCAACTGCATGTTGAAAAGAGTTTGAAACTTGGGAAATTTCATCTTTTCCATCTCTGTAGCAATTAATATCTAAATAGCCTTTTCCGAATTTATCCATCTCCCTTTTTAGTTTTCTAAGGGGTTTGATTTTTCTAATTGTCAAAATATAAGATATAATTATTATTGAAAACACTAAACCAAATATTATTTTTATAATGTCATATCTATGTGGCTGATAGTCTTCATCTTTAAAAAGTAATACGAGTTTTTCGTGTTCTACTAATAGATAATGGTATTTTTTATATTTTAGTATAGAACTATTTCCTATTTTACTCTCAATTCTTTGTATCACTTTAGCTTGTTCTATTATATAATCTTTGATTTTATCATTATCAATTTTTCTCATACTATAGTCTTTAACTTGCTCTTTTAATTGAGTATTATCTATAAAATTATTTAGATGAAAGAGGGTAGCACGAGCTATGATAGAGTATTTTTTATTTAGTTTTTCTGTATAATCTTGCTTATCATACTCTAGTAAAAATATTGCAGCTAAAAAAACACTGATTAAAGATAGTAAAAATGCAAATGTAATACTGACAAATATTGATGATCTAGACAAATTTAGATTCATTTTTTTAATTTATATCCTATGCCTCTGATTGATTGAATATACTTTGGCTCTTTTGAGTCTTCTCCTAATTTTTGTCTGATTCTTCCTATTATAACATCAATGCTTTTGTTAGAAGTGTCTTCGCTAATACTATTTACATTGTATATTAACTCTTCTCTAGAAACTACACCACCATCTTTTTTTATCAAATAACTTAAAATCCCATATTCTGCGCCTGTTAAATTGAGCTCATTTCCTAAGAATTTTATATTCATGGAACTTTCATCTAGAACTAAATCTTGATTTTCATCAACCATGTCAGAAGATGAAGGTGCAGTAATCTGTTGATTTCTTCTTAGTAGGCTTTTAATTCTTGCTTGTAACTCCATTGGGTTGTATGGTTTTGGCAAGTAATCATCTGCTCCGTTATCAAGAGCAGTGACTTTATCAGTTATATCGTGTCTAGCAGATGAAATAATAATAGGAATAGAATAGTTTTTCCGTATCTCTTTGCAGACTTCCAATCCATCAATACCTGGTAGAGTTAGGTCAAGTATAATTAAATCAAAACTATGAATACTTAGAGTTGAAAGCCCAATAAATGGGTCCTCTGCAATTGTAACTTGCATATCAAATTGCTCAAGGTACTCTGTAAGTATCTCAGCTAACTCAAGGTCATCCTCTATCATTAATATATTTGTCATATTTTTACCTAATTAATTAAGATAGAGGATTATATCATTTACTTAATTACTATTGGCTTGTGATATCCATTTCTATTTATGAAAACAATTTTTTTATTTTTATTTTCATTCATTGCCTCTTCAAAATCTTTGAAATTTTCAATAGACATTTGATCAACTTGAACAATAATATCTCCTGGAATAAAACCAAGTTTTTGGGCTTTAGAGTTTGGCTTTATTTTGAGGATTATTATACCTTTAATGTGAGTAGGAATTTGGTATTTAGTTCTGATATTATCTGTAAGTTCCTCTAAAGTTGCACCTTGAATATATGTAGTTTTTACAGCTTTGTTCAAGCTTTTATCCATATTTGCTAGTACAATTACAGCTTTTTTTATTTTCCCATCTCTCTCAAACTCTATTTTAATCGGCTTACCAGGAATTTTTTCTGCAACAATAGTTTTTAAATCATTGGCACTTTTGATTTTTTCCCCATCAACTTTGATAATTAAATCTCCAAGTTTAAGACCAGATTTTGAAGCAGGAGATCCTTTAGCAACATCTAAGATAAATGCTCCATGTTTGTTTTTATAAATCTCTTTAAGATCGTTTGTAAGGTCAGAAATTGATACTCCAATATATCCTCTATCAATCTTTCCTTTTTCAATTAAAGATATAGCAATATTTTTTACCATTTTAGATGGTATAGCAAAACCAATACCATTGTTTCCACCACTTCTTGATAGTATGGCACTATTAATTCCAATTAATGCTCCACGACTATCTACAAGGGCTCCTCCAGAGTTTCCTGGGTTAATTGAAGCATCTGTTTGTATAAAGTTTTCGTATTGGTTTAGTCCAATTCCATTTTTATTTAAAGCAGAAATAATACCTTGTGTTACAGACTCTCCAACACCAAATGGATTTCCAATTGCAAATACCAAGTCCCCCTCTTTAAGGTTTTCTGAATTACCAAATTTAGCAGCTACTAGATTTTTAGCATCTATTTTAATTACTGCTAAGTCAGTTTTTGGATCTAAGCCAATAACTTTTGCTTTATACTCTACATCTTTTATGGTTACCACAATTTCATCTGCTCCATCTACTACATGGTTATTAGTGACAATATAGCCATCTTTAGATATAATAACACCAGATCCTAAAGAGTGAGTTTTCTTTTTTTGCGGTCCAACATTTGGAAATGATTGACCAAAAAAATCTTTAAAAAGTGGATTATTTAGCATTTGATTTAGCTGATTACTCTGATCTACTGTTTTTGTTGTAGCAATATTCACTACACTTTTTTTTATCTCTTTTATAGAGTTGTTATACGAAAGTATTATATTTTTGTTTGATGGATAAACTCTTTTTGGGTTATTATCCATATTTTCAATATTTATACTTCCTGCTAGAAGGACTGATGCTGCGATAGTTGAGATTAAAATTATTTTTTTCATACTGACTCCTTTGTTATTTCTTTTTTGTAATTATATAATTTTGAAGTTAATAATTAGTAAATATTATTATTTAAAGTTGATTGACATAGACTAAAGGTTTATGCTATAATAACCATAAAGTTTAAATTAATGAGGTGATAATAATGAGTAAAAGTTTATATGATACTTTGGGTGTTTCCCAAAATGCAAGTGCTGATGAAATTAAAAAAGCATATAGGAGATTGGCACGAAAATATCATCCAGATATCAATAAAGAAGCAGAAGCAGAAGAAAAATTTAAAGAGATAAATGCAGCATATGAGATACTGAGTGATAGTGCTAAAAAAACTCAATATGATCAGTACGGTGACAGTATGTTTGGCGGACAAAACTTCCATGACTTTGCCCAAGGCCAAGGTGGTGCAAACTTAGATGATATATTAAGAAGTATGTTTGGTGGCGGTGGCATGGGAGCTGGTGGATTTAGTGGTTTTAGTCAAGGTGGCTTTGGCGGTGGATTTGGTGGAATGCCAGACCTTGATGTTAATGCTAAAATTACTATACCATTTAATGTAGCAGTTCTTGGAGGAAAACACTCTGTTAGTTATGGTGGAGAAAGTTTTGATGTAAAAGTACCAGCAGGTATTAAAAATGGAGAAAAACTGCGTATCAGAAACAAAGGAAAAAGTTTTCAAGGTCAACGAGGTGATATGATACTAAGTGTAGATGTAAGCGAAAGCCCTGAATACGAAAGAGTAGGAAATGACCTTGTCAAAATCATTGATATTCCACTTAAAACAGCACTTTTTGGTGGAAAAATAAAGGTTAATACTCTTTACAAAGAGATTACATTAAAAGTAAAATCTGGTACAAAAAACAATCAAAAATTCAGAGTAAAAGGGTTTGGAGCAATGAATAGAAAAGCTGGAGTAAAGGGCGATTTATATTTAAAAGCCAATGTTATTATACCAAGTCTTGAAGAATTAGATAGTGATTTAGTAGAGCTTATGAAACAAAAATTACCAGGAGATGAAAATGCATAGTTATGATGAACCAGTATATTTGATTAGTGTAGTTGCAAAAGTTTTAACAATTCATCCACAAACACTTCGTCAATATGAAAGAGAGGGTCTAGTGCAGCCATCAAGAACAGATGGAAAGATGCGTTTATACTCTCAAAGAGATATTGATAGAATTAAAATGATATTGAGACTAACAAGAGATCTAGGAGTAAACCTTGCAGGTGTGGATGTTGTGATGCAACTTAAGGAGAAGCTAGATGAGTATGAATCTATTATTGAAGAACTTAAAGATGAAATTAGTGTTTTAAAAGGCGGTCAGAGAGTTACTCATCCAATAGTAAAAAGACAAAATAGCTATGAGATAATACTCTTTGGTGAATAATAAAAAGAGTTATCAAATAGATAATCCAAAGAATAATTACAAAAATGTAACTCATGCATTTTTTATATCTTTGGCTATTACTATAGCAGAGCCATCAACAATTTTGCCACTTATGGTACATCACTTTAGTGATAGTGTTATTATTGTTGGGCTTTTTGCATCTCTCCTTCGAGGTGGAGCAATTGTTGTTCAGCTTTATGCAGCATTTCATGCACAAGCATATAAGAGGGTTTTGCCATACTTAAAAAAGGTATTTTTCTTTAGATTTATAAGTTGGTTTTTTATTGGACTTAGTATTTTTCTTATTGGTGATACTAACAAGTCATTGACACTATTTTTTATAGGTATTGGTCTTTTTGCTTTTTCTTTTTCCGCTGGTTTTGGAGCTATTTACTTTAAAGAGCTTCAAGCAAAACTGTTCAGTAAGAGATATCGCGGAAAAACTATGGCAAACAGGCAAGTTGCTGGCTCCATTGCATCTATTGTTAGTGGTGGTGTGGCGGGGTATGTACTTTCTGAATTCCAAGCACCACTGAACTATGCATATCTCTTTATGATAAGTAGTTTTTTCATGCTTATAGGCTTTAGTGCCTTTGTATCTATGGATGAACCAGATAAAGAAAATATATCTATAAAAGAGAAGAGTTTTAAGCTTTTTATGAAAAACTCAATTGAGATATTGAAAAATGATAGAAGGCTAAAGCAGCAAATAGTAGTGATTTTTTTAGGATATAGCTATTTTTTATCAATGCCATTTGTAATTTTAAATGCAAATAGTTCCTTTTCACTTACAGGTTGGATGCTCGGTGGTTTTATTGTAGTACAAATGATAGGGAGTATTCTTGGTAGTACTTTTATATGGAGAAAAATTCATGATTATGAAAAAATGCTTTCTCTTAGTTTTATATTTGCAATTGTCTCTTTTGTTGTAGCTTTGTTCGCAAATGATGTATATAGTTATGCGTTTATATTTTTACTCTTTGGTGTGTCTATTGATGGCTTTAATATTGCAGGAATGAATTTAGTTATAGAAATAGCACTAGAAGAAAAAAGACCAACATATACTGCTCTTCAAACTACTTTAACATCATTTGGACTTTTTTTTCCTATTCTTGGGGGTGTTTTACTTCAAGTTGTGTCTAGTTACAACTTTATATATCTAATAACAATTACTCTTTTGATAGTAGGGTATATCTTGAGTAGAAAGTTTGAGAAGAGGGTATAAACCCTCTACTCATATAGTCCACTACTTAGGTATCTCTCTCCTGTATCACAAAGAATTGTAACTATATTTTTACCTTTAAATTCAGCTCTTGAGGCAATTAACTTTGCGGCACATGCATTTGCTCCACTTGATATACCAACCAATAAACCCTCCTGATTTGCTAATAATCTTGAGGTTTTTACAGAATCTTCATAACTGATTTGTATAACTTCATCAAAAACATCTGTATTAAGTACACCAGGGACAAATCCTGCACCAATACCCTGTATTTTATGAGGTCCTGGCTTGCCACCACTTAAAACTGGTGAAAGATCAGGTTCAACTGCTATAATTTTTATGTTTGGATTTTTTTTCTTAAGAGTGCTTCCAACACCCATAAGTGTACCCCCAGTTCCAACTGCAGCTATAAAAACATCTACTTTTCCATTTGTATCAGACCAAATCTCTTCAGCTGTAGTTTTTATATGTATAGCTGGATTGGCTTCATTGTTAAACTGCTGTGGCATAAAAGACCCTTCTGTTTCATCAGCTAACTTTTTTGCTTCATCTATGGCACCTTTCATTCCAAGAGAAGGTTCAGTAAGTACAAGCTTGGCACCTAATGCACTAAGAAGTTTTCTTCTTTCAATACTCATAGAGCTTGGCATAGTCAAAATAAGTCTTAGTCCATAACTAGCACAAACAGATGCAAGCCCAATTCCCGTATTTCCGCTAGTAGGTTCAATTATAATACTATCTTTTGTAATAAGTTTACGATCAAATGCATCTTTTATCATGTTAAAACCGATTCTGTCTTTTACGGAGTGAGTAGGGTTTAAAAACTCACATTTGCCTAATATTGTTGAGCCTGTTTCATCTGAAATTTTATTTAGTTTTATTAATGGTGTGTTACCAATAAGATCTGTTACATTTTTTGCATAGTTCATTTTTTTTCCTTAAATTGTGTAGTTAAACTGATTGTTTAGCTTATATTGATATTCTTGAAGTTCACTTAAAGATATATCGAAAATACTTTCTATTTTTTGATTACTCTCTTTATAAAATAGATTCAAAGTAGAGTTTTCAACTTGTTGCTGCACTATATTTATCTCACCCTCAAGAGCTATAAGAATCTCTTTTATACTAATATCTTCAGCATTTCTTGCTAAAAGGTAACCTCCATGGGCACCTCTTACACTTTTAATTAATTTAGCTCTTTTTAAAACTACCAAGAGCTGCTCTAAGTAGTTTTGCGGTATTTTTGCTTTTTCACAAATCTCTTTTGTCTGTGTTGGCTTATCACTTTTTATTAGTGAAAGCTCATACATGGCACTAAGTCCGTATATTCCTTTTGTTGAGAGAAGTGACATTAGTTTATCGCCTGTTTTAGATCTTCAATTAAATCAGATGGGTTTTCAAGTCCAATGCTAAGGCGAATAAGACCTTGTTTGATTCCAGATGCTTCGAGCTCATCAGCAGGAACTTGCATATGAGTTGTGCTAGCAGGGTGAGTTATGATAGATTTTGAGTCACCAATATTAGTAACGACAGAAAATATTTTTGTACTATCTAAGATATTTTTTGCTGTTTCAAAGCCTTCTACCTCAAAGCTAAGAAGACCTGAAGTTAGTCCATCTTTAAAATATTTGTTTGCTCTATCATTTTGCTCATCACCTTTAAGTCCAGGATAAGATACTTTTTTAACTTTTGGATGAGAACTAAGGTAGCTTGCAACTTCTAAAGCATTTAAAGAGTGCTGTTTTATTCTTACATGTAGAGTTTCAAGCCCTTGTATAAGTAACCAAGAGTTAAAAGGAGCAGGAGTTGCTCCTATGTCTCTTAGTAGAGACAACCTAGCTCTTAAAGTAAATAATGGAAATGGAAGATCTGCATAGACAAGTCCATGGTAACTCTCATCTGGCTCATTAAATTGAGGGTAAAGTTCATTTCCTATAAGTTTATCATTAAGTCCATTTCTCGCAACTAAGATACCACCAAGAGCAAGTCCTTGGCCTGTAGTGTATTTACTTGTACTATGGACAACAACATCAATACCATACTCGAAAGGTTTAAATAGTATAGGGGTTGCAACAGTGTTGTCACATATGCTGATAATATTATGTTTATTGGCAATTTGAACGATTTTTTCAATATTTGGTATTGCAATTTGTGGGTTTGAAAGTGATTCAAAAAAGATAGCTTTAGTTTTACTATCAATTAGTGGTTCTAAATCGTCTGCATTATCACTATCAAAAGTTTTTGCTACAATTCCAAATCTTTTTAAAGTATGAGTAAGAAGAGTAGTAGACCCACCATATACTTTTTTTGCAACTATAATATTGTCACCAGCCTCAGCCAAGTTTGCAATACTAAAAAATATTGCAGCTTGACCACTAGAAGTTGCCAATGCAGCCTCACCACCCTCGACAGCAGCAAATCTATTTTCAAATATTTCAGTCGTTGGATTGTTAAGTCTAGTATATATAGGTCCAAGCTCTTTAAGAGCAAAACGGTTAGCCGCAGTTTCAGCCGAACCAAAATCATAAGCAGTAGTTTGGTAAAGAGGTACAGCCATTGCCCCTGTATGCTCTTGGTTGTATCCGTGATGTAAGGCTAGAGTTTCTTGTGTCATTTATATGTCCTTTTACGATTGTTTTTAGAATTATAGAGTTTTTCTTATTTAATGTCAAGTAAATTGATAGATAAAGTTATAAATAAAGAAATTTATTCATTAGTAAAAATTAAAGTATAGTTTTAAGAAGTTACGATTAAGAAATAATTAACATAACTAGGAGTAAGATTTATATGATACAAGTAGGTAAATTATGGAAATTTATGCTTCTATTCGGCATCATATCATAAAAAGGAATATTATGCATTGGATATATTTAGCACTTGCTATCATCTTTGAAGTATCAGCAACATTATCTATAAAACAAGCAACTTTTGGAAATGCATATATGTGGAGTATTATAATCGCAGTCTTATACATAATCTCATTTAGTTTTGTTTACTATGCAACAAAATCAATCGAAATTGGAACTGTATATGCAATATGGGCTGGAATGGGAACAGCTTTAATTGTAATACTTGGTTGGATAATTTTTAAAGAAGATATGAATTGGTATAAAATAGTAGGTGTATTATCTATAATTTTTGGTGTTATTTTATTAAAACTTCAAGCAAGCGCATGAAAAATATAACAAAATATTTCTCAGTTAAACCATGCAATATTGCAATTATGGATAGCTAGTATACTCTTTTGAGAACTTTGATACTGTAAATACAAAAATGCTATAATGAGTTCATATGATAAAAGATAATATTTTAAAATTAGAATGGAATGATGA